>JAPOYW010000649.1 GCA_026706425.1 Gammaproteobacteria bacterium | reverse complement strand
ATCGAACCGTCACGACAGCGCCTTTGCGGTTTACTCGCCCGGCGGCACCGTGGACTTCGGTCCAACGCCGTCGAACGACGCCTGGTCCGGGGCCACGGTGCTGACCCGTGCCAGCGGAACGGTCACCGGCTCCAATCGATACGCCACCACGGAACCGTACGAACGGATTTGGGACGTGGGGCACTCGTCGGTCTGGTGGACGTTCGAAGCGCCGGCCGACGGCTGGTACCGATTCTGGGTGGACCAGACTGGTCTGCCGTTCTCGCTGTCCGCATATGCCCACGGGACCGGGGGTGCGGGCCAGTTGGAGATGATCGTCTCGAGCCGGCCGGTCGAGGATGACGGTCGCATCGAGGTGGTTCTCCAAGCCGTTGCGGGGAACCGCTACGCCGTTCGCCTGGGTACCGTCGGATCCTCCCACGGCGCGGATTTCGCGTTGCGCTGGGAGGAGACCGATGCTCCGGACTTCCTGCGCTACCTGGGCCGTTTCGCTGTTCAGGCCGAAGACGCAAGCGGCGAAGACATCGAGGTTGAGGGCATCCGTACGTTGGCCTTCGATGCCACGGGGACGGCGCTCTATGCCGCATCGAATCAGGGATTGGTCGTGCTCAACCGCGATGTGGGCAGCGGCGAACTGACTTCGAAGCAGTTCTTGTCGAGCGGCGTGCAAACTGGCTGGGGGCTGCTATGGGATTCGGCCAATGCGCGGTTGCTAGGCTTCGTCGGCTGCGAGGTAAGATCGTATGCGGCGGTCGACGGTACCTTCAGCCGCCTGCGCGAGGACGGCACGTTGTCGGTTTCGGGAGAGTCGCCCTGCGACGTCGCCCGCGTGTTCCAGGACTCGGAAGGAAGGTTCCTCTCCGCTATCAGCCGCTCGTCGAGCATCCGGGTTTACGCCTACGAAGACGCAGACACCCTGCGTCACGTCCAGACACTTTCCCTCTCGGTAAACGACGCCGTGATCTCCAACGCGGGAACGCATGTCTATGCCATCGAGAACTACGCCGTCCATGCCCTGCAGCGCGACGGGGAGACCGGCGAACTCGCCGAGGTCGGGCAAACGTCTCTCGCCAACCGGGGCCGAACCCTGGCGATCAGCGCCGACGACAGCTACCTGTTCACCTTCGGGTGGCTTGTTTCGGTTGCCTTCGACTTGGCGAACCCGGCGATGCCGACGGCGCTCAGTTCACTCACGCGGCAGACGCAGGGGGATTGCCGCTTCGCCGCCGCAAGGGGCGAACGGCATTTGGCGGACGCGTTCTGCTGGAACAGCGCCTATACCGCGGAGTGGGACTCGGACTCCTCCCGCTACCGTGTTTCGGACTTCGTGTCTAGTTGGCAGGCGAATAGATACGGCGACCTGCTCCCGGTCTTCCGCCATCCGTGGGCTCTTGCAGCAAGTCCGGACGGACGCCATGCCTACGTAGGTACGTCCCTGCAAGGCATCCTGAGCTTCGAGCGCGTGGGCAACCCCCTCGTCGAAATCCACCCGGTTGCCGATGACGGCTATGTCCGTCTGGGTTCGCTCAAGGTCGCCGCGGGACGGGTCGACTTCGGTCCGTTGTCATCCGCCGGTTGCATCGCCGTCCAGAACCTCACGGTGAACGATGTCCGGTACGACGTGGACACGTCCAGGTGGCAGAAGCGGGCTGACGCAAACGGCACGTGGGCGGACATCGCCGGCACCGAGGAAACCGGCGAGATCTGCGCGTACACGCCGACCGCGACCGGCCAGTACCGGTTGACGGTGGACATGGAGATCGACGGGGAAGCTGGCAAGTACGCCAGCAACGTGCTGGACTACGAGCCCAATGACGGCTGACGTTGCTTGATGAGACCGTCAGCCGCGCCGTGGCGGCCTGTCGGCCGGACATGCGGTTCTTTGCGCGAAATGCGCGCTAAACTGTCGCCATGGAAACCGACAACGGCGGCCTGACGCCCCTGGCACGCGCCGAGACGCTGGTGCCGAAAATCGCCGCCGCCGCGGACGAGATCGACGCCCGGCGCGAATTGCCCACGGCGCTTGCCGACGCGATGAAGGATGCGGGCCTGTTCCGGCTCCTGGTGCCGCGCTCGGTGGGCGGCGAGGAGATGGACTGGCTTGAATACCTCGACGTCGTGCGCACCATCGCCTACGCCGACGGCAGTACGGGCTGGTGCTTCAACCAGGGCGCCGTGTTCGCCACGACCTGTTGCCGAGCGCCCGAAGCCTTGGCCGAAGAGGTGTGGGGGAATCCGCGCACGGTGATCGGCAACGGTCCGCCCCAGGGCAACATCGACCTCGAGCACGTCAAAGGCGGCTTCCGGCTAAGTGGGCGCTGGATGTTCTCCAGCGGATGCCGCCACGCCAATTGGATCGCGGCGGTTTCCGGCGGGCGCGGCGAGCCGCCGCGTCTGCATCTGCTGCCCCGCGACGACGTGGAGTTCCTCGACGTCTGGCAGGTCAGTGGCCTGCGCGGCACCGGCAGTTTCAGCTTCCGGGTCGAGAACCTCTTCGTTCCCGACGGGCATACCATGCGATTGGACGTGCCGACCCGGGAGCCCGGTCCGATCTACGTGATTCCCCAGGGGCTGCTGTTCGCCTGTGGGTTCGGCTGCGTGGCGCTCGGCGTTGCCCGGGCGGGACTCGATGCCACCATCGAATTGTGTAGCGACAAGCGCCCCCGGTTCGGTTCCCGGCCGTTGTGCGAGGATCCCGTGATCCAGCAGCAGATCGGCAAGGCCGAGGCCAAGTGGCAGGCTGCCAAGGCGTTGCTCTTCGAGTCGGCGGGAAACGTCTGGGAATCCGTGTCGGCTACCGGAAGGATCACGATGGCCGAGCGCATCCAGCTACGCATGGCCGGCACCCACGCGATCCGCGAATCCGCCGGCGTCGTCGACATCGCCTACAACTTGAGCGGTTCGACGGCGATCTTCCACGACCGGGCGATCCAGCGGCGTTTCCAGGACGCCCACGTGATCACCCAGCAGGTCCAAGGCCGCGAAGCGCACTACGAGACGGCCGGGCAGTACTTCCTCGGGCTCGATCCCAAGGGCGTCATATAGGAGCGGGACGCCCCAAGGACGTCCCCTACGTCTAGCGGCGTCGCCGCGGGCCGCTCGGACCACCCATGTTTCTGGGGCCACCCATTCCCGGGCCGCCCATGCCGGGCCCGCCCATGCCGGATCCGCCCATACCCGAGCCGCCCATGCCGCCTTCGCCTTCCATGCCCCCTTCGGGGAAGGGTTCGTCGTCGCTGGTCTCCGTCCACGAGAACCGGGGCTTGGGCTTTTCTTCCTTCTCGCCGGCGAGTTCGGCGGCCACCTGGCTGTCCTGGAACTGCAGTTCGTGCAGTGTGTAGTAGATGCCCTGTTGCGCGATCAACTCGTCGTGGGTGCCGAGTTCCCGAATGACGCCATGATGCAGCACCAGGATCCGGTCGCATTCCTGGATCGTCTGCAAACGGTGCGCGATGATGATCGACGTGCGTCCCTCGGTCAGCTTGTGCAGGGCGTCCTGGAT
>JAPOYW010000454.1 GCA_026706425.1 Gammaproteobacteria bacterium | reverse complement strand
GTCGGCTCCGGACGGCCCTAAGGGACGAGCGGCCCTGCTGGAGACTCGATCTTGACGCCTAGAAAAAGACGAACGACCGCACCACCACGTTCTTGCGGCAGCGGGCGTCCTCCGGCGCGGTCGGATCGACGCAGGCGGAGTGGAACGACCAGCGGGAGACCGAGCCGTCGGTGACGGAGTCGTAGCACTTCAGCATCGACACTTCGGTGGATTTCTGCTGCGGGAACCAATACCACTCGTGCTCGGCGCGATGGGTGAAGCGGGTGGTCTCGCCGACGCGGTCGTCGTAGATGCGGTAGTTGGTGATGTAGGGCTGGTCGGCGAACGAGGGCCATGCGCAGAGTACGAACGGATACTGGCCCACGGTCTCCATCGGCTTGGCGAGGTTGATGGACATGAACCGCCGCGACATCTTGGCGTCGGCCTCGGCCTGTGTGTAGTGCTGCGTGCGCCCGAAGTTGCGCAGGTTCTTGGTGAGCAACTCGCGGCAGCGAACGCGACCGCTGTTGTCGTTCAGGTCGTTGTGCACGAGGTTCGCGTAGCCGCGGTTCACCCCGGGGTTCTTGTTGTCCTGGTCTTCCTTGACGTCGCCCTGGTAGTCCTTGTTGAAGACGTCGTGGTTGTAGACCAGGGCGTCCGTTGCGCCGGGGAAGAAATCGAGCAGGAGTTGCTCGATCTCCAGGTAGAACACGCGTTCCACCTCTTCGGCGTCGTAGAAGTTCCGGCACTTGGATTCCAGGTGTGCCAGCGAGAGGCCGAGCTTGTCCATGCACTCCGGGCTGGCCGGCTTGAGGCCGGGGTGGTACTCCTCGATTCGACGTGCATCGCGCAGCACCTGCGGGAAGTAGAGGCAACGCCGGCCGATGTCGCGCTCTTCCTTGCGCAGCACCATGGCGTCGGCCTTGCGTGACGGGTCCCGCCATAGCGCGTTGGACGAAACGATGGAGTAGGACGGCTGTTCGTGCACGGTGTAGCGCAATGGAAGCGCCAATCCGCCCTCGGGGGCTTCGATGTCGGTGGCCCGAATGTACTCGAGGCACTCGTCGTAGGTGCGGAACGCGGATCCCCACTTGGTTTCTATGGGACCGGGCGGCGCGTTCTCGATCATGTCGATGACCGCCTGCCCCTCGCCGGTCGCGATCAGGGCGAACGCCGCGTCGGTGGCTGCCGCCGTTCCGGCGTCCCCGTCCCGGTCGAACGACATGTAGGAGACACCTCCGTTTGCCGCGATCGGTGGGGGCTGTCCTTCGGTGAGTTGGAAGGGGGGTACGTAGGCAGAGGAACCCGCTTGCGTACCGTTGGTCAACGTGTCAGCGGCAACTGGGCTGTTCATGGCATCTCGGGAGTCGGCAACCTTGAAATTATGGCACACGGAACTCGGCCTTGGCGTCGACCGGCGGAATCCGCGATCAGCCGTCGTCCTCGGCGTGGCGTCGGGCGATCCGGTCCAACCGCGGACCGATGGAGGACATCACCGCGGCGAACATGACGACCGCCCAGCCCGCCGAAAGTATCAGGTGCGTTCCGACGAGGATCCTTGCGCTAACCGAAACCGGGGCCGTGGTCAGGAAGTCCTGGCCGACAGCCGCGTAGAACGAAAAGGACAGCCACTCGGTGATTCCAGTGGCCGGGTTGGCAAACGCGCCGGGGTGGAAACGTGCCAGCGTTCCATAGAAGCCGGCAAACAGGACGATGATCATCAGGTAGCCGACGGCGAACGCCCCGATCGGCACCCACATCACCCGCAGGTAGTCCACGAGGTACCCGTACACGCGAAACCGTGGCTCGAGCCAGATGATGACCGTGCGTCCCAGTAGGAACGCCGCCGCCGGGACCGCCACGGTCACCGCGAGCAGGAAGGCGATCATCGCGACCAGGTAGATGCCCGAGAGTCCACGGCCTTCTTCGAAGCGGCCGGTGGCCACCCCGACTATCAACACGACTGCCAGCGCAACCGCACCGAGGACCAGCAACAGGGTAGGGCGGACGTTGCGCCATCCCTCCCGGCCGCGGCTGACGAGGCCGGCTATCAGTGCATTCCAGATGAACAAGACGAGGGTTGAGCCCACCAGCACCAGGCCGTCGGAGAGGGAGTCCGACGAGAATTCGCCCTCCGCGATCCAGGCAGGAAGGAATCCCAGGGCCAAGAGGACCGATACGATGAACGCCTCGCGCGATGGGGTTCCCGAGAATCCAACGAGGCAAAACTTCCCCTCCCGCGCCCACGCAGTCAGTAGTCGCGTTCCCACTCCTGCACGCGACGTCTGCCTTCGTCGAGCTGGCTGGGCGTCATGTCCGCGGCGGTCTTGTCGCGTATGGCGATCGCGTCGTCCCGCACTTCCTCTTCCACCCGCGAGACGGCGAGACTCAGCCACTTGTACGCTTCGGCAAGATCCTGGGGAACCCCGGTTCCGCTGGCGTGGAGGAGTCCCAGATTGAGCTGGCCGGTGGCGTTGCCCTGTTCGGCCGCCAAGCGAAACCAGGCTGCGGCTTCGCCGTAGTCCTGGGGAACCCCTTGGCCGTATCGGTACATCAGGCCAAGCCAAAGCTGGGCCATGGCCAAGCCCCGATCCGCCGCCTTGCGATACCACTCGACCGCTTCGACATGATCGCGTTCTACGCCTCGACCCGTTCGGTACATGTAGCCGAGGCTGTGCAACGCGCGTGGATGTCCCTGTGCCGCAGCCCGGCGATACCACTTCAACGCTTCGCGGAAATCGGAGTCCATGCCGACGCCGCGGAGGTAGAAGGCCCCGAGGTTGTTCTGTGCATCAGCGAAACCTTGCTCTGCGGATAGCCGGTACCACTCCCGTGCCTGGCCCAGGTCGCGCGGGACCCCGCGACCGTACCCCACCGCCACCGCGAAGTTGTATTGGCCGACCATGTTGCCCTGCTCGGCAGCCAGCCGGTACCACTTGGCCGCCTCGCCGAGGTCCTGGGGCACGCCGCGACCGTGCTTGTACATCGCGCCTAGGTTGTTTTGCGCCGGTGCGATCCCTTGTTCGGCAGCCATCCGATACCAATTCGCGGCTTCGGCCTCGTCCTGGGTGACGCCTTGTCCCAACGCGTAGGCCAACCCCAGGTTGAATTGCGCCGGTCCCATGCCTTGGCCCGCCGCCAGACGGAACCACTTCACCGCTTCCGAATGGTCCTGCTTGTCACCGGGATTCCGGAAGTGCATGCCCAATTCCAGTTGGGCGGGCGCCAGGCCCTGTTCGGCGGCCCGACGGTAGAAGCCCAAGGCGATTGCGTCGTCCTGCGCGACGCCCAGGCCCTCCTTGTAGAGGGTCGCCAAACGGAACTGGGCCTTCGCGCGGCCTTGTTCCGCCGCGAGCCGATACCAATGCGCCGCTTCGGCGTAGTCGGACTCAACCCCGTTGCCCTCGTCGTACATGGCGCCGAGCGTTTCCTGGGCATGCGCCATGTCCTGTTCGGCAGCGCGCCGAATCCAATACACCGCCTTGGTCTTGTCCACACGGACCCCCCGGCCCGTGAGGAAGAGCC
>JAPOYW010000588.1 GCA_026706425.1 Gammaproteobacteria bacterium | reverse complement strand
GAACTCACCAACGAGGAACAAACGGCACTGCTGAAGGAGGCCGAAGCCAACTTGCGCGACGCCGAGACCCAGTACAACCGTCTCGCGGATCTGCTTGAAACGCAGAGCGTGCCGGCGTCGGACGTGGACGAAGCCCAGGCGCGACTGTTCGGCGCGAGGGCGCGCTACGAGGCGATCGTCGCGCGAATCGATGATCGGCTGATCCGCGCCCCGTTCAAGGGACTCTTAGGTTTCCGCCAGGTAAGCGCCGGGACGTTGATCACGCCGGGCACCCCGATCACAACGCTGGACGACGTCTCGGTGATCAAGCTCGACTTCCCCCTGCCCGAGGTCCACCTCGGGGTCGTGCATTCCGGTCTCGAACTCACCGCCGAGAGCGCCGCCTTTCCGGGTACGACCTTCACGGCGGCGGTGCGCACGGTCGGATCGCGGGTCGACCCGGTCACGAGGGCGGTTCCCGTTCGCGCGCACATCGACAATCCGGATGCGTTGCTTCGCCCGGGCATGCTGATGACGGTTCGCCTGACCACCGCCAGCCGACGGGCGCTGATGGTGCCGGAGACCGCGTTGGTCCAACGCGCGACCGACACGTTCGTCTATGTTCTTTCGAACGAGGCCGGCCAACCCACGAGCCGGGCGACGATGACGGCGATCGACTTGGGCCTGCGCCGAGATGGCTGGGCCGAGGCCCGGTCGGGGTTGTCCGTTGGCCAGCAGGTGATCGTGGACGGCCTCATCAAGGTGAGCGACGGCGGGATGGTCCGAGTCCAGGGAGGGACCGGCGACTCGCCGGATGGGGAAGAACCCGACGTTCTCGGCGCGGGTGGCTGACGATGTGGCTTTCCGATACATCCGTGAAGCGACCCGTGTTCGCGACGGTGATCAGCCTCGCCTTGGTGGCCTTCGGCGTCCTGTCCTTCTCGCTGCTGCCGTTGCGGGAGTATCCCGACGTGACGCCGCCGGTCGTGTCCATCTCGACGTCCTATCCCGGTGCCTCGGCGGAGGTCGTGGAAAACCGTGTCACCACGGTGATCGAGGAGGAGATCAGCGGCATCGAGGGGGTCAAGTCGGTGCGCTCGTCGAGCCAGGACGGCCGTTCGTACATCAACCTCGAGTTCGACCTCGGCCGCGATATCGACGACGCCGCGAACGATGTCCGCGATCGGGTGGCGCGGGCGCTGCGGGATCTGCCGGAAGGCGTCCGCCCGCCGGAGGTGCGTAAGCAGGACTCCGACGCCTGGCCGGTCATGTACATCAACGTGGTGAGTTCCGAACTCGACCGCATGGAACTGACCGACTACACCGAACGCTACATCGCCGACCGGTTCGCGGTCATCCCGGGCGTGGCGAATGCCAGCGTGTACGGCGCGCGACCGGCGATGCGGATCTGGATCGACCGCCTCGCGTTGGCCGCCCGGAACCTGACGGTGACCGACATCGAATCGGCGCTAACGCGCGAGAACATGGAGTTGCCGGCGGGTCGCCTCGAGACGGTGGACCGGGAATTGACGGTTCGCGTCGCGCGGGGCTACGAATCCGCGCAGGACTTCCGGGAACTCGTTCTTGCGCGCGGCGACGACGGTCACCTGATCCGCCTCGGGGAGGTCGCCACCGTCGAGGTCGCGCCCCTGGATCACCGGTCTGTGTATCGTGCCAACGGTCTGCCGACGGTGAGCATCGGCATCGTCAAGCAGTCGACGGCGAACACCCTGGAAGCGCTGGAGGCCGTCAAGGAGGAGATTGCCCGGGTCAACGAGTCGATCCCGGACCACATGCGGCTAACCACCGGTTCCGACGACTCGGTATTCATCCGCGAAGCGGTGAACTCGGTGTATCGCACCATCGCCATCACGACGGTGCTGGTCAGTCTGGTGATCCTGGTCTTCCTGGGATCCTTGAGAACGATGGCCATTCCCGCGGTCACGATTCCCGTCTGCCTGGTGTCCGCGTTCATCGCCTTGGCGTCGTTCGGCTACACGGTCAACCTGATCACGCTGCTGGCGCTGGTGCTGTCGATCGGTCTCGTGGTCGACGACGCCATCGTGGTGCTGGAGAACATCCACCGCCGCATCGAGGAAGGCGAGCCCCCGCTCGTCGCCGCATACCGGGGTGCCAGGCAAGTCGCCTTCGCGGTCATCGCCACGACGGCGGTGCTGGTGGCGGTGTTCGCGCCGATCCTGTTCCTCACCGACTCGATCGGCATCATCTTCGGCGAACTCGTGGTCACCATCGCGGCGGCCGTCGTGTTCTCCAGCGTTCTGGCGCTGTCGCTCACGCCGGTGATGTGCTCGAAGCTGCTGCGTTCGGCGGGACGGGAGAACCGTTTGTCCCGGGCCATCGATGCCGGCTTCGCGGCCTTGCGGCGCGGCTATGCGAAGGTGCTGGGCTGGTTGATCGCCCACCCCTGGGTCGCGGTTCCCGTGGCGGCTGGGGCGCTGGCTTCGGCCTACGTGCTGTTCGAGGCCGTGCCCCGGGAATATGTTCCGGCCGAAGACCAAGGCAGGTTCATGGCGATGTTCTCCGGCGTCGAGGGCGTGGGCATCGAACGGATGAAGAGCGATGCGCTGAAACTGGAGGTGCCGGCGCTGCAGATGGTCAACGAGGGGATCGCGGACGTGGTGGTGATGGCCGTGCCGGGTTGGGGAGGCGGCGGCACCAACAGCGGCGTGGTCATGGTCGTCATGAAGCCCTGGCGGGAACGCACCGTCACCACCCAGGAAGCCGCCGACCGCGCTACGGCGGCATGGCAGGAAGTTCCCGGCGTCCGGGCCTTCGCATTCGTCCGCTCGGGACTATCCGGCTACGGGTCGGGTCAGCCGGTGCAACTCGTGCTGGGCGGGCCGGACTACGACACGTTGGCCGAGTGGCGGGACGTGATCTTCGAACGGGCCGGCGAGTACCCCGGCCTAACCCGCCTCGACAGCGACCTCAAGGAGACCCGGCCCCAGGCCATCGTGCGCATCGACAAGAACCGCGCCGCCGACCTCGGCGTCTCCGTCCAGAACATCGGTCGCACGCTGTCGACGATGATGAGCGAGCAACGCATCACCACCTACGTCAAGGACGGCCAGGAGTACGATGTCGTCCTGCAGGCCAGGGACGACCAGCGCGCCTCGGCGGAGGATCTCGCCAACATCTACGTGCGTTCCGACCGCAGCGGCGAGCTTGTGCCGCTGGCCAACCTGATCCGCGTCGAGGAACGCGCCGGTCCCGGCACACTCAACCGCTACAACCGGCTGCGGTCCATCACGATCTCGGCCAACCTGGGACCGGAAACGGCGCTCGGCGACGCGCTGGTTTTCCTGGAGCAGGTCGTGCACGAGTCCTTCCCGGGACAGGCCCGCATCGACTACCAGGGCGAGTCGCTGGAGTACCAGGAGGCGAGCGGCGGCCTGGCATTCCTGCTAGCGATGTCGCTGCTTGTCGTGTTCCTCGTGCTCGCCGCCCAGTTCGAGAGCTTCGTGCATCCGCTGGTGATCCTGGTGACGGTACCCCTGGCCGTGACGGGGGCGCTCC
>JAPOYW010000665.1 GCA_026706425.1 Gammaproteobacteria bacterium | reverse complement strand
CGCATCCTGAACCGATAGAAACTACCCGCAACGTACCGGCACGACCGAACGGTTACCTTCCCGACACCCCGAAAAACCCCGGAGACGCTAACACCGCCAAGGCGTTCGAAACCCTGATGGCCGACGGCTCCACGCCATCGTGCAACCGGATGTATGCTGGTGCGGCGGGCTGACCGAACTTGTGAAGATCTACCGGTTGGGCGAGCAGTACGGCACCAGGGTCTGCCCGCACCGAGGCAGCGAGGTCTGGTCCCTCCACGTGATCTGCGCGCTCGACCCGGATCCGTTGGCGGAATCCGGTCGGGAGTGGATGACTTGGCTCAAGGATCAGCCGAAGATAGTCAATGGCGAGATTTCGCCGGGGCCGGGAGTCGGCTTCGGCGTGCGTGTCGACTCGGATGGTGATGGGTGAGGCCCACCTACCCATTGACGGCTGCGGATTCAAGACGGACAATGCCATCATGTAGGCAGAAGTGATGTCATGCTGTCATGATCAGAACGCAGATCCAGTTGACGGCGAGTCAGGCGAGGGCGCTGAAGGAACGGGCGCGGCAGGAGGAAAGGTCGGTGGCGGAACTGGTGCGAGTCAGCGTGACCGAGTATTTGGCCCGACATCCCGCGCAGGATCGGGATGACTTGGTGCGCCGGGCTCGCGAACTGGTTGGGCGCTACCACTCTAAGTGTCCTGATCTTGCCGAGAACCACGACCGATACCTGGCCGATGCCTACGATCATGAGCTTGTTCGTTGACACCTCGGCATTGCTGGCGATCATCGATGCAGACCAGGAAAGACACAGCGAGGTTGCACGCGTCTGGTACGAGCTTCTGGATCGCGAACGGGTACTGTTCACATCGAACTACGTCTTGGTCGAGACGTTCGCTTTGGTGCAGCGGCGTTTGGGCTTCGACGCCACGCGAGAACTGGCGAGTGTGGTGGTTCCGCTCCTTCAACCGCTTTGGGTGGAGGAGGCTATCCATTCTCCGGCGGTTGCTTCGCTCGTCGCTGCCGGGCGGCGACAGCTCTCGCTGGTTGATTGCGCCAGTTTCGAGTTGATGCGCCGCAATGGCCTCACCGAGGCATTGGCGCTTGACCGAGACTTCGCCGAGCAGGGTTTCGATCTGCTGCCGGATCCAAGCGCCGACAACGACCCTTGAGCTCGTCGCGCACTAGTGTGCCGCGTCAGAACCAGGTTGCTGTTTGGAGAGGTCAATCTCGTGCGACCTGCCTCGAGCGCTTCAGTGGGGCGGCACATCCTCGCTCATCGACGCTTTTCCGAGACCAAGCCCCTTCGGAAGTTCAACGTATTTGTGACACAAGAGACTAGCGCATAGGGAACGGCTGGTACGGATAGTCCGCCAGCGCAGCCTCCTCGAGGTCAATCCCGAGTCCTGGTGCCTGCGGCAGATCGATGTAGCCGTCGACGACGTGCCAGGGCGTGCGGGCGATCTCCCGACCGAACGCCTCGAAGTTGACGAAGTACTCGGTGATCAGGAAGTTCGGCATCGTCGCCGCCGCGTGCATCGTCGCGGCCAACCCCACGGTGGTGCTGTTGTAGTTGTGCGGCGACACGGCGACGAAATACGGCTCGGCCATGGCCGCGATTTCCTTCAACTCCAGGATGCCGCCGACGTTGCAGACATCGGGGTTGATGATGTCGGTCGCACCCTTCTCGAACACCTCGCGGAAGTCGAACTTGGTGTAAAGCGCCTCGCCGGTGACGACGGGAATGTTGATGTCGCGTTTGGCCCGGGCCAGGGCGGACACGTTCTCCGCCAGGACCGGTTCCTCGAACCAGAACGGCGCGGCGCACTCGATGGCGCGCGCAATCCGCACCGCGTGCACGGGCGCCAGGCGCCGGTGCATCTCGATCAGGATGTCCACATCGGTCCCCACGGCGTCGCGAACCGCGAGTACGTTCTCGATGGCCCGTTGTTCGATGTCCTTGTCGACGAAGGTTCGCCAGGGACCGGGCACGGGATCGAACTTCAGCGCGCTGAAGCCGCGGTCGACGATCGCGGCGGCCTGGGTACCCAGCTCGTCGGGCGAGGGCGCAGCACCGGACCAGCCGTTTGCATAGACGCGGATCCTATCGTGACACGCACCGCCCAGCAGTGCGTGCACGGGCATCCCGGCTGCCTTGCCTTTGATGTCCCAGAGCGCCTGCTCGAGCCCGCTCACCGCGCAATAGAGGTCCATCGATCCTCGCCGCGCCGCGAAATCGTCGAAGGTCGTTTGTGTGAATTCCTTGATGCGACCCGGATCACGTCCGATCAGGTAGCGCTTGAGCTGATCGATGTGTGCGGTGACCTGAAGGTCGCGATCCGACTGCGTGTAGCACTCGCCCCAGCCGTAGACGCCCTCATCGGTGTCGATCCGAACGAAGCAAAGGTTCTTGCCGCTTCCAGGGTGGACCAGGAAATGTTGTACATCGGTGATCTGCATCGCGTCACCTGCGTTCTCGTTGTATAGCCCTCGGCAGTGTAACAAGTACCGATATCGGTGCTATGGTTCGGCACCGATATCAGCACCGATAGATGCCATGCGGTACGTCACGATGACCGAACTCAAGCAGCAGGCCAGTCGAATCCTTGACGAAAAGGAACCCACAGCCATCCTGCGCAACAGCAAGGTGGAGGGATACTACGTGCCGGTCGAGTCCTTGGCCTTCGCCACCACCGACGACGCCCGGGTGGCCGAACTAACCCGTTCGATTCTCGATCAGCGCTCCGAAGTCCTCGCCTACCTGTCGAAGCGGTGAGCATCGCACTACCCACCGAGCAGCAGATCGCGGACCTGCACGAGCACCTGCTGGCGAGGCACGGAGGATTGCCGGGGTCCCGGGCGGGTACGTCCCTTGGATCCGTACTCGGTCGAATCCACATGAACCTCGCATACCAATTCGAAGATCCCGCTGTTCAGCAGGTTGCGGCATTCACCGTGTATGCGTTTGCGGCGGGTCATCCGTTCAACGACGCGAACAAACGTACGGCCCTCGCCGTTGGCGACTTGGTCCTGTTGATGAACAGCGAAAGGGTCATCGCGGGTAGGCACGGGATGGAACTCGCGGATCGAGTCATCGAGTTGGCAGCTGGCAACGTTGGTCAAGACCGATTCATCGACATGTATCTCGAGATGCTCCAGCGCGTTTGACCAGATTGCGTGAACGCGCGTCGGATGTTCGTTGGGATAGGTTGCGTTGCGAACACATCGTAGGGGCGAGGCCATCGCGCCCGAAGGGCGCGCCCTCGCCCGCGTCGGATCCGCAACCCCATCTGTGGATCGCCCAACACGGGACGCCACAAGGGCGTCCCCTAGTGTGCCCGGCATGGGCATGGACTTGCAGCCTGAGAGGAGGCTGCCGGAAGTAGTGACGACAACCGTAGTGAAGCCCAAGGCGCGGCGGGCGACCGGCGTGCTGGAAGAAGGGTGAATCGAAGGGACGACCGTACGAACAGGAACGGACAGCGAGGCCAAGTGCGAGCGATGAGTGGGCTAGGAAACACGAAATCCGACCGTCA
>JAPOYW010000612.1 GCA_026706425.1 Gammaproteobacteria bacterium | reverse complement strand
GTCGCGGTGCCGCCAAGCTCGACGAACCGGTTCCTGAGCGCCTCGACGATCTCACGACGCCGGTAGATCGCGTCCGGCTCCAAAAGCCCCGACCGCAGAAGCTCCTCGACGGTCGCGGTCCCGAACGGCAACCCGAGCAGCTTTTCGTTCAGAAGGGACAGGGGGCGACCCATCCTTGGCGCTAGGGAATGCCAGTCTATTCTGGGTACAAAAGGTACGTCAAGGGATCTAAAGAACGACCGGTATATGGGCCATAAAGGATCAAAAAGATCGTATTGGACGCGTCGGGGCGACCCTTAACGCGCCCGTCAGGGTGCGTCGTCGCCCGTCCAACCCGCAACGTCGGGGTTGTGGCGCGCCCGTAGGGCGCGCCGGGACGGGACAAGCACGTCCCCTACGGTCGTTGCCCGTCTATGCCTGCGGTCGGTAGACGCGAACCGCCGTATCGTGAAATAGCGCGGCCTTTTCGGTGGCGGAGAAGCCTGCCGTCAGACGTTTGAACGAATTCCAGAGCACCCGGTAGGAGCAACTCACCTTGTCCACCGGAAAGTTGCTCTCGAACATGCACCGCACGACGCCGAAGCACTCGATCATGTGCAGATGGTAGTCCCGCGTCGCCGCAACGAGTTCCTCGGACGTTGCGGGTCGTTCGCGCTTGTGGAAGCCGAACCCGTTGATCGCCATGACGAGGCCGCCGAGTTTCGCCACGACGTTCTCCGAGCGGGCGAGTTCGCGCACCGCCCCCTTCCAATAATCGAAGATCTCCGCTCGCTTGCGCGCGTACGGACCGATGCCGAGCGGGCCGCCGAAGTGGTCGAAGATGATCACCTGGTCCGGAAACGCCCGGGCGAGGTCGGTCAATTCCCCGATCTGGGGGTGGTAGAGCCAGCCGTCGAAGGTCATGCCGCGCTTGCCGAGTTCCGCGAACCCCTCGCGGAACTTCGCCGTACCCAGCATCCCTTCCTCCGGGGCAGTGTGCGAGTTGCGGATCTCGTCGTGAACGTCCCAACCCGCGGCGTGTCGGATTCCCCGAAACCGTGAGCTAACGGCCGCGTGCCGATCGAGCACGTCTCCCACCGCAGCGCCCAGGTTCAGATCCGCATACCCCACGATCGCGGCGCAGGCCCGGCAGTCGCCGTATTGGCCGCTGGCGCTCATCGCGGCGATGCCGTTGACGAACTCCGTCTCGCCGACGGGCTTCATCGGCTCGGGTCCGTCGGCGCGGTACATCGACCCGCATTCCATGAACACCGTCGAGGCGACCCGGTGCCCGCTGCCGACATCGGCGAGCAACTCGTCGAGCAGGTAGCGGCTTCCCGGGTAGTCCCAGAGGTGGTGGTGTGGGTCGCAGATCGGCAGTTCCGGCTCGATGACCTCCTCGGTCACCTGCGCGAGCCATGTTTCTCTATCCATCGGCACGAACCCCGGTGTCTTCGCCAAGTGAGTACTCACTCTGCAACGCGATGATGGAGGTTACTAGCCGGCAGTTTCGTCGACAAACCGAGTACGACCGTCTCCTTGGGCTACGACAGGTGGTGGTGAAGCCTAGCGATCGTAGGTGGTGTTGTCCTGGTACACGAAACCGCGGACGCGAACAGGATGCGGCTGTCGCCCAGTGGCTATCAAGCCGCCACTTGTGAGCTCTTTCTTGACGGTTGCACTGTATCGCGATAAATTTATGCAAAACACAGGGAATAGGGATGTTTTGAGGAAATATCGGCATGGAGTTCATCACACGGTCGCTTTCGCCCCAGGAAAGCCGCGTCATCCTTAGCTTGGCCGAACGCGGTGCCAAGGAAACAACGCGTCGGCAAGTCATCCACGCTCTCGGCGTCAGCCCCCAAGCGGCAGACCATGTGATCCGAGGGCTTCGCCGGAAGGGTTGGCTGCAACGCGCCAGTTGGGGCCGCTATCTGCTGGTTCCTCCTGAAATGGGTCCGGAAGCCATCGGAGAGAGCAACGTCCTAGCGCTCGCGAGTCGGATCGTCGAACCTTACTACTTTGGATACGGCACGGCAGCCACGCACTACGGGTTCACGACCCAGCACCGCCAAGTGGTCCAATTGGTCACGACGACGCGCACCCGGAACCGTAGCGTGCTTGATACGGAAGTCCGCATCGTCAATCCGGTCCAACGAAAATTCTTTGGATTCGGCCCAGTCGACGTCTTGGGTTACACCGTCATGATGTCCGACCGAGAAAAGACGGTCATCGACTGCATCGACCGGCCAAGCCTCGCCGGGGGCGAGGGAGAAACGGCCACAATCATGGCTGTGGCATGTCGACGAATGGACTGGCACCGGGCAATCACCTACGTGGAGCGAATGGCTTCGTTGGCACTAACGCGACGCTTCGGATGGCTGGCTGACCATGCTGGTGCAGAGATTCCGGATGATGCACGTGCGCATCTTCAGGATCTGTCGAAAGGAAGCGGCAAAGCATTTCTCGGTCCGAGGATCCCCAGACCCGGCTCAATCGGCTACCAGGACAGTTGGCAGCTCACCGCCAATGTCGCCGGCCACGAATTGCGCGAAAGCGCCGGCGCCGCACGGCGGCACCGAGTGCGCTGAACCATGCTGACGCGTCCACAGACCCAGCGTTACTCCGCCGAAGCCGGGCTCGGCAACATCATGATTGCGGAAAAGGAGGTCGTGCTGACGTACCTCCTTCAGCTGTTGGAGGACCGCGACATTCTGGAAAGGCTTGCCTTCAAAGGCGGCACCTGCCTTCGCAAGATGTTTGTTGGGAGCGCGGGCCGGTTCTCAACTGATCTGGACTTCACGCGGATCAAGGAGCACGACCACCAAGATGTAGTCCTCGCCATGATGGAGGCGTTCGAATCTCCGTTTCACGACGTTCAGTTCAGCATTCCAGACGATGGCTACTACGAGACCCGTGATGGAATGTCGTGGGGCGTCAATCCTTCGTACGCGCACGAGTGGAATCCGAGCGGCGAAAGCGAGATACGGATCCAGATCAGCCGCCGGGAGATACCGACTCTTCCCCCGACATCGATCTCGCAGTGCCAGCAGAGCTATTTCAGACACCTGCCTTTTGAACCGGCGGACATAACATGCATGGCCTTGCCCGAGATCCTCGCCGAGAAACTCCGCGCCTGCTACCAGCGCAGCAAGGCCCGCGACATCTACGACCTCGCCACGTTTGCGACCCGACCCATCGACCGGCCGCTCGTGCGCCGGCTCGTCGTGCTCAAGCTCTGGCAGGCGGGTGACGCGTTCGAACCGGAAGTTCTGCTAGCGAAATTCGAAGGTGCCAACGCCTTCGATTGGGAGGATCTCCGGCAGCTTGTTCGAAGGACGCAAGCCATTGACCCGGTTGATATTACGGCTGCGTGCCTGAGTGGTTTCGCCTTCCTAAAGGACCTTAGCTCGGAAGAACGGGTATTGGCCGCAGATCGCTTCCGCCGAGAACGAGGATTGTGGAAGCGACTCAGCGAAGAGATAGTCGTGGACAAGGCGCAAGGTCCGCCCACCTGATTCGGACGTGCGCTTGTTCGCCCTG
>JAPOYW010000072.1 GCA_026706425.1 Gammaproteobacteria bacterium | reverse complement strand
GCCAGTCGGGCCGAAGCCTGGCTCTCGGAGCACCCGGGCCGTGCGGTGCCGACGCCCCGGGCCGCTGCAGAGGGAGCGTCCGTCGTATTCATGTGCGTCGGCAACGACGACGACGTGCGCAGCGTTTCGCTGGGTGACGACGGCGTGTTCGCCGGCGCCGGGGCGGGTTCGGTGGTGGTCGACCACACCACCGCGTCGGCTGATCTCGCGCGCGAGTTGGAGGCTGTCGGCGCTTCTCGCGGGGTCGGTTTCGTGGATGCGCCGGTCAGCGGCGGTCAGGCGGGCGCGGAGAACGGCCAGCTAACGGTGATGTGCGGCGGCAGGCCGGATGCATTCGACGAGGTTGCCCCGGTGGTCGACTGCTATGCCAAATCGGTTCGGCTGATGGGGGAGGCCGGTGCGGGGCAGCTCACCAAGATGGTCAACCAGGTCTGCATCGCGGGTGTGCTGCAGGGGCTGGCGGAAGCGCTGCATTTCGCGGAGAAAGCGGGTCTCGACGTGGATGCCGTGGTCGACGTCATCTCGAAGGGTGCCGCCCAGTCCTGGCAGATGGACAACCGCGCCGGAACGATGGCGCGGCGCGAGTTCGAGTTCGGGTTTGCGGTGAACTGGATGCGCAAGGATCTCGACATGACGCTCGCCGCGGCGCGCAGGCTCGATGCGAGGATGCCGTTGGCGGCGCTGGTCGACCAGTTCTACGCCGACGTGCAGGCGATGGGCGGCGGACGTTGGGACACCTCGAGCCTGATCGAGCGCCTGCGCAGGGTCGAGGAATAGGTCGGTTTCCGGCACGACGCGCACTCGCAAAGATGCCACGTTTCTCGACAGCCCCGGAGGACGACTATCCGATCGTCTACCTGGCGGATACCGACAAGCCGTTGCCGCGCAACGTCAACCCCCATACCCGATACGCGTACTTCAAGCTGATCGCCCGGGGCGGTCGTTCGATCATCCAGTCCTGCAAGGATCTGCACCTGATGCGGGTGGTCTGCTACAAGAGCCTCAAGGCGGAGTTCGCGGACGACGCCGACGAGCAGCGACGATTCGTGCGCGAGGCCCGGGTCTCGGCCATGCTCCAGCATCCCAACACGGTACCCACCTACGAACTCGGCCGCGACCTCCAGGGCTACTACTACTTCACCATGAAGATGGTTCACGGCTACACCTTGCGGGAAGTGCTCGACTGCCGCGAGCGCTACGACCTCACCCGTCTCGTGGAAGTCGTCATCCAGGTCGCGCACGCCCTCGAATACGCGCACGGGCACGGTGTCGCGCACCGCGACATCAAGCCCGAGAACATCCTCGTCGGCCCATTCGGCGAGGTGCTTGTGCTGGACTGGGGCTTGGCCAAGGTCTGGCACCCCGAGGGGACGTCGGAGACCGAATCGGACACGGCCAGAAGCGCCGTCGTGGAGGATCTGTCGTTGACCTTGCACGGCCGTCTCCAGGGAACGGTCTCCTACATGTCGCCCGAACAGATTCGCATGGACAGCGATCTCGACTACCGGACCGACATCTACAGCCTGGGCGCGGTGCTCTACGAGGCGTTGGCGGGTGTTCCACCCGTCGGGGGCAATACCGTCGACGAGATTCTCGACAAGACGCTGCACGCGGACCTGGCGCCACCGTCAAAGCGTGCCAGGGCACCCGTTCCGCCGCGACTAGAAGGGATTTGCATGCGCTGTCTCCGACCGGCGCCGGAGGACCGGCTGCAGACCGCGGGCGAGCTGATTCGGGAGCTTCAGGAGGACTGGTAGACCGCCCGGCGGATTACGCCGGGCCACCCGTTAGGCATCGAAATCGGACGCCAACAGGGAGTATAGTTCGCCCGTCAGTCGATTCGGGAGAGACGGGAACATGACTGCCGTTGCCAAGAAATCCGTGAGCGTGCTTGGGCCTCTTGTCTTCGTACTTTCGCCGGGCACCCTGTTTGCCGCCGAGGGCGAGCAAGCGGAAGGTGTCGTCGAAGAGGTGATCGTCACTGCCCAACGGGTCGCCGAGAGTATCCAGGACGTGCCGATCTCGGTCACTGCGCTGACCGAGGACGCGCTCGAGGACCGCCAGGTCATCACCCCGTCGGACCTTCAGATCAATGCCTCGAACGTGACGTTCACGGCAACGAACTTCGGCGGTTCGAGCTTCAGCATCCGCGGCGTCGGAAACCTCGTGATCGCCAGATCGGGCGAGCCGGGCGTATCCCAGCATCTGAACGAGATCGCCGTGGTTACCAACCTGAACACGTTCGAGTTCTTCGACATGGAACGGGTCGAGATCCTGCGAGGTCCCCAAGGTACGCTGTTCGGACGCAACGCGACGGGGGGCGCGATCAACTTCGTCACCAGGAAGCCCGACATGGGCGAGGTCAACGGCTTCGTCGACTTCGAGGCCGGCGACTACAACCACACCCGCAGCAAGGGTGCCGTGAACCTGCCGCTTGGCGACCGCATCGGGGTACGCCTTGCCGGTTTCAAGCTGGAACGGGACGGTTACATCGACAACCTGGCGCACGGGCAGAGGGGTGCCGACGGCCAGACGCTGTCGGGGATCAGCGAGACCGTCGACGGACGCGACATACTCTCCTACCGGGCGACCATCGCCTGGGAGGTCAACGACAACGCCAAGGTCTGGGGACTCTACAGCCGCTTCCAGGAGGACGACGACCGGGCCCGCATCACCAACCAGGTCTGCGAACAGAATGCGCTGCCGACGACGGGCTGCACGCCCGACGGGTTCGGGTGGGACACCCCGCATCTCGGGTCGACCACGGCAGGCATCTTCGCCGGCGCGGCAGGTGCGCTGCCCCTCGGTACGGCCGATGGATCGTACGACTTCCCGCGTCCGGCGATGTCCAGCTTCCGGCAGATGCATACGGACTTCCAGCCCGTCCTGCAGAACGACGAGGAAATCATGGCGTTCGGGCTCGAGTTCGACGTCGGCGAGCTGAGTGCCACGTTGAGCGGTGCGCGCCGGGAGAGCTACTACGTCTCGCAGCAGGACTACTCGATGGATGTCGGGGCGTCGCTCGGACCTACGCCGCAGAATCCGGCCGGCATCTGGCCCACGTCCAGACCCGCCGGCGGGGCCGGCGAGGAATGGCTGTCGGACCAGTGCAACATGCTGGAGGGCACCTCGGGCATTCGCGGCGGGTGCCGACAGGGCGTGGCGCAGAACCGGTTCTTCGCCTTCGACCAGCTCGACGGGGTCTCCGAGAACTGGACGGTGGAAGCCAAGGTTCACTCCAACTACGACGGGCCGTACAACTTCCTGGCCGGTGCGACGGCCTACGAGAACTTCGCCTACGGCGGCTACTACGTGATCGCCAATACCCTGGATCTGGTCGGCACCTACGGTTCCACCGTGCTGCGCGCGCCGCCGCTGTATCCGAACTTCTTCTTCAACGCCAACGATCCCATCGAGGGCACCGTGTCGGAAGGTTGGGCCGCGTTCGGGGAGTTGTACTACGACTATTCCGACCGCCTCAAGCTGACCGGCGGATTGCGCTTCAACAAGGACGACAAGAGCACGAACGACACCAGC
>JAPOYW010000516.1 GCA_026706425.1 Gammaproteobacteria bacterium | reverse complement strand
GCGTTGGTGGGGTTGCCGATGGCCCGTGAATTGCGTCGTCGACGGGCGCAAGGCGGCATGGGCAAGAAGCAGGCGCAGCGATACGCCGCTCATGCCCAGATCGAGAACCGCGTCGGACGCGAACGGCAATGCCGGCGGCGTCAGCCACGCGGACTTGCCGTTGCGTACGACACTCACGCCAAGCTGTCGCAGCGCCTCGAACATGACATCGACATCGTCGCACCGGGGTATGCCGTCCAGCCGGGTCGGACCATCAGCCAGCGAGGATATGAGCAAATGGCGCAAGGCGATGGACTTGCTGCCAGGCAGGGTGACATCGGTCGCGAAAGGACTCGCGATGCGCGGAATCGTGCGCAGTTCAGTCATGGCTGTGGATTCCGAGGTGGGCCGGCGGCTAGACGCCTTGAGCGCCCTCTATGTTCACACGCAGGTTGCAGTTGGAACAACGCATCGAATTACTCTTAACGGCTCGTGTACTCACGAGACGCGCTAGGTTGCCTTCACCGGTTGGGCCGCCTTCGGTGGCTTTGAATCGCGCTTCTTGCCGGAACCCTTCCCGAACCTATGGCGCAGCGTATACCAACTGGGGTACGGGATCGGCCGGGGATCCTTCTTGGAGGTCCAGAAGCGTACGACACGGCCATCCGATAGCCGCAGCGCCTTGGCGACATCCTTGTTGGACAGTCCCTTGCTGTCCATCCACTGGCGTAGTTCCTGAGGTGTCGGCGGGTACTTCTTCATCGTCCTTTCCGCGTGGGCTCCGAATGCTACCAAAACCGCCTTGACCGTGAGCACCGTGCCCGCGGCAGCCTGGGTCCACTGCCGTGCCGCGAGGGCGAACTGCTACAATCGCTCGCCTTCATCGGTCGGCATATCGGAGAGGGGAACATGGCGGAAGCCGTCGCCGCGGACTTGGACGCGGATTTGAACAATCTCGTCATGAGCGAGGAGGTGGAACCGCTCTACGCAGCGGTCAAGAAATTCATCGCCGAGGACGTCGAGCCGAATACGCCCGCGTATTTCGACGCGGCTTTCGAACACGGCGACCGGTGGAGCCTGTCGCCGCGCCAGGAAGACATCCTTGCAGGATTGAAGGATAAGGCCAAGGCCAACGGGCTGTGGAATTTCTTCCTGCCGGACGCCGAAACAGGGGAGGGCCTCAAGAATCTGGACTACGCCTACATCGCCGCTGAACTCGGCAAGAATCCTATCGCCTCCGAGTGCCTGAACTGCAGTGCGCCGGACACCGGAAACATGGAGGTGCTGGAGCGGTACGGAACCCCGGAACAGAAGGAGAAGTGGCTAAAGCCCCTCCTCGAGGGCGAGATCCGTTCCGCCTATGCGATGACGGAACCCAACTTGGCGTCCTCCGACGCGAAACAGATCGCGACGCAGGCGCGCTTGGACGGCGACGAATGGGTGCTCAACGGCGAGAAGTTCTACATCTCCGGGGCCGGCGACAAGCGCTGCAAGATCATGATCACGATGGTGCAGACCAATCCCGCCGCTCCCCCGCACCGTCAGCAGTCGCAGATCCTCGTCCCCACGGACAACCCGGGGGTCCAGATCATCGAGCCCATGACCGTGTTCGGCCGCGACGACGCGCCCCATGGTCACATGCACCTGAAGTTCAACGATGCCCGGGTGCCGAAGGAGAACATCCTGCTCGGCGAAGGCCGCGGCTTCGAAATTTCCCAAGGGCGCCTCGGACCGGGCCGCATCCACCATTGCATGCGCTCGGTGGGTCAGGCGGAGCGGGCCCTGGACCTGATGGTTCGTCGGGGGATGTCGAGGGAGGCGTTCGGCAAGCCCCTGGTGCAACTCGGCAAGAACCTGGAGCTGGTATCCCGGGCACGTATCGAGATCGAGGCCATGCGCCTCATGGTCCTGAAAGCCGCCAAGGCCATGGACGTACTCGGCAACCGCGAAGCCCGGATCTGGGTGCACATGTGCAAGGCGATGATCCCTGAGCGCACCTGCCAGATCATCGACCAGGCCATCCAGATGCACGGCGCGGCCGGCGTCTCGCAGTGGACGCCGCTGGCGGGCATGTACACGGGCCAGCGAACGCTCCGAATCGCCGACGGGCCGGACGAAGTTCATCACCTGGTGGTCGGTCGCGCGGAGCTGCGCAGGTACGACGAGAACTTCGGCCGTTCGTAAGGCGGAACACCGGAAGGGGCGACGGTGCGAGGGTACCGGTCGAGAAACAGCGGGTTCCTTCTCGCTGTCATTGCGATCCTCGGGTCGGTTGACGTTCGCGGTGTTGAGTGCCCGAAGGAGGTCACGCCCGTCAACGGCGCGGGCATTCTCGAGATCCAACGGTGCGTGACCGCCGTGACATCTCCAGGCAGCTGGTGGGAGGACACCAGGCTGCCTTGGGCGTCCGCGAGTTGCAGGTGCTGGCTGAACATCGAGATCTTGGCGAATCTGGCCTCCGGGCCGGGGCGTACGGGGACATAGCCCACGCGGTCAAGGGGAGGCAGGCGCCATTTCGTCCGCTCGTTGCCTTCGGTGTCCCACAGCGGCTCGTGGCCGTCTCCGCGCAGCACGGACATGTGCTGGAAAGGATAGCGGGATGCGTTGATAGCCGGGTACGGGTACAGGACCACCTCCTCCCGACCGTCGCCTTCAAGGTCCAACGTCCGAATGCGCGTGGCGTGGTTGTCCGAAACCACGAGCCGTTTTCCCGACGAAGGCGGATCGACGATCCAGAACGCCGTCCGAAAGGGCGGCGGCTCCTGCACCCACCAGGGCGAGTCGTCCCCGTACTCTTGCGGGTTGAGGACGACGATGCTGTCGTGTCCGTTGCCGTCGAAGTCGACGGCGGCCAGTCGGAAACAGCGTTTGCACTCCCAGACGAATCGAGCAGCGCGCTCGCCCAACGGGAAGGCGTGCAGCTCGCGCCCCTCGGGAGCCCCATGCAAGCCGGCCACCCAGATGCCATCGGCGGCGCGGAACAACATCGTCCATAGGTAGGTCTTCACGAACTCCACGGTGCGCTCCAAGCGGCGAGCGGAATCCAGGAACCGGACGCCATCACGGGCCAAGACCACTACGCCGCCGTCCTCGAAGACGTGCAGTTCCTCTACGATCCCGTTCTGCCCGCCGTCGGTGGAGCCGACCGCACTCATGCTTCGAATGGACGGCGCTTCCCAGGAGACGAGCAATCGGGGCTCGCGGCCCAGCTCGCTGGGAGCCAGCTGACCGTTTCGCGCGGGAGCAAAGCGGCACCGACGCCGCACCCCGATGTCCACAGGGGAACGAGGAGCACGGCGGGCAAGGCCAGAGTTCGGAACCAACGGCGCCCTTTCCGACCCGGCTCGAAACCCATGTGTCTGCCGAACCGGCGACGGTTCAATATGACGTGCACGGTTCTCCCGGACGAACCAAGGTGCCCGTCAGGAAACACGCGACCGTTCGCGCGTTGCAGCGAACACACTGCCACCTCTCCCAGATGGCCCACCACGACCGCGCGGTGCAACCTGGCATGCCCCCAGGGCCCCCAGGGCCGTCGCCGCCTGAGTCGTAGGAGTGCTCGTAGCA
>JAPOYW010000492.1 GCA_026706425.1 Gammaproteobacteria bacterium | reverse complement strand
CGGATCCGTCCCAAGCGCTAAATCTGTTCGGCGACGGCTCGGGCCAGAACCCCACGATCGCGGAGTTCTATCGAAGCTATGCCAACGCGCTCGACCATACCCATGTGCGCAGCATCGAGCCGAAGCTCTACGGGGAGCTTTTCGATATGCCCGGCGGGCGCCTCGGCTTCGTGCTCGGGATAGAGTCCCGCGAGGAGTGGGTCGAAGAGCCGGAGGATGACTTCCTCGAAGGCTACGTCGGCACGTCCACGCCCACGGTGGAGCTCGACGCGTACTTCCTGGAGACGACCGTCCCGCTGATCGGCCCAGGCAACGACCATCGGTTCGCAGAGCGCCTGACGCTTTCCATGCAGGCCCGTTACGACTCCTACAGCTCGACGGGCTCGGTGGAGAACAACGAGAACGGGGAGCCGATTTTCATCGACGCGGAATACACCAACACGGTCTATCGCGTTGGCGTGCTCTGGAGCCCCGCCGACAATCTCGACATTCAGGCCTCCCGGTCCGAAGCGTTCTCGACACCGACGTTCACATCGATATTCGGCGGCACCACGCGGTCCTTCAACACCCAGCAACCGGATCCGCTGCTGAACAACGCATGGGTTCCGGTCAAGCTCACCTTCGGACCGAATCCCGACCTTCTTCCGGAGCAGTCCGTGAATCTGACGGTATCCGCCGAATGGCGGCCTAGAATGCTCGAGGG
The DNA here is from genome assembly GCA_026706425.1 of Gammaproteobacteria bacterium. GTDB lineage: Bacteria > Pseudomonadota > Gammaproteobacteria > Pseudomonadales > Azotimanducaceae > VXYL01. The sequence continues at coordinate 2,844 of JAPOYW010000492.1, read as the reverse complement.
GCTGAAGGTGAAGGCGGCCTGGTCGAGCGTCGATCTCGAGGACCGGATTACATCGAGCAATCAGTTGCGAGGGCTGCTGCCGCCGGAAGAGTACGGCAATCTGTCGCAGTTCTTCGTGCGAGACCCGGCGGGCAACCTCACCGAGGTGATCAGCCGGCAGATCAACATCGCGCGCCGTGCCGATCAGCGCGTCGACTTGGAAGTCGGATACTCCATGGGGACGGATTTCGGCACCATCCGCCCGCGCGTTATATACCACCGGGTGCTGGACATGTTCGACCAGGCGATCCCCGGTGCCGATGAGTTCCGCTTCTACGGCGAGTCGGTCGGTGTGGACGAATACAGTCTGCGCGGCAACGTCAGCGTGATCGCCGGTTCGGTCACGGCGGACCTCTGGGTCAACTACACGCCGGGATACACAAACAACGATCACGAAAACGCCTTCTCGCCGCTGCCCAACGAACCCGTGGGTTCACGCACCACGACGGACGTGACGGTGGCCTACGAGATGGACAATGGCCTGCTGTTTCGAGGCGGCGGTCGCAATATATTCGACCGCGGATTCCCGTATATGCTGAGTTCCAGCCGGCGACCCTACGACTCCGCCCGGGTGGATCTGCGCAAGCGGGTGCTGTTCTTCGAGGTGAAATACGAGATGGGAGGCGGCGGATAGGAACGCGGAGGGGCGGGGTTGTCCCCGCCCGATCCGGCTCACCGCCGTAACGTTCAGAGGCGACCGCAAGGGTCGCCCCAGGATCGCCGCGACCCCGAGGCCAGTACGGAGACGCTGACTCTACGGTCGTCAGACTCGTCGCGTGACGCAACATGCGTTTTCGGCAGGAGCGGTGCTAGTCGGCGAGCGCCACGCTGGGCTCGAGCCTTGCCGCTCGAACTGAGGGCACGATACCGGACGCAAGGCCCGTTGCGACGGCGAGTCCGATGGCCGCAGGCCAGATCCATGGCGCGAACGCGGTGGGCATGTCGAGAGCGGCACCAATTGCCGGACCTGCCGCGAATCCCAGAATGGTGCCGGCGGTCCCGCCTACCAACGCCACGGTGCCGGACTCGATCAGGAATTGCCATACGATGTCGCGGCGACGGGCGCCCACCGCCCGCCGGATACCGATTTCCCGGGTACGCTGGCTGACCGACGCCAGCATCACTGCCATGACGCCAAGTCCGCTGACGATCAGCGCGACGGCGCCGATGCCGCCAAGCACGGCGTAGCGTTGACGGGTCGTTTGCCGGCTGACATCCAGCAACGTGCGATGCAGGTGCGTTTGAAAGCCCTCCCTGCCGTGGCGCCGCATGAGCAGGTTGTGGATGTGGCCGGCGGTTTCCTGGACCTTTGCGGCGTTGTGCACGAACACGTCGACCGACAAGCGCGCGTCGGGTGGGAACAGCGTCGCTTCGGCGGTCCCGAACGGAATGTAGACAAACGTGCTCATCAACACGGCCCGTTCGGCCGTGTAGTTGCGCCCCGTCATGATCGGATGAGGTGCGAGGACGCCCTTGACCGTGAAAGGGATTCCGTCGAGCAGCAGGGATTCGCCGATTGGGTCCGCTCTCTGCGGGAAGAGGCGTTCGCGCAGACCGGGTCCGATCACCGCGACGTGCCTCCGACCTTCGTCGTCGCGCGTGCTCAGAAAAGTGCCCAGTTCGACCGGCCACTCTTCGTACATGAACTCCGGCAGGGAGTCGGTGGCGTATGCATAGACGCCGGCTTCGACATTGTGTGTCCCGGATTGAGCAGTGGCTTTGCGGGAGAGCGAGGGTACCGTTTCCCGGACGTTCGGCACCTCGGCCTCGATGGCCCGGGCGTCGGCGACCGTCAGAAGCACGGGTTCGATATCAGCTTTCTGAAGACGGTGGTCCGCGAATACCAAGGCTGGGCTTGGGACGACGCTAATCCGGTCCAGGCCCGCGCGACCGATGGCCTGACGCATGGCGACGTAGGTGCCCTCGGCGAAGCCGAGCGCCGTCGTCACCGAGACGATGCCAATGGCGATGCTCAGCGTGCTCAACGCCGAACGCAGCAGCCCGCCCTTGAGAGATCCAAACGCCTGTCGAACAGCTGCGTGGATACTGCGGAGTGGCCCAGCGGGGCCTACGGGGAATCTCGGCGCCGTTGTCATGTCGCGTTCGGGCCGGGGCGGGGCGCCCGAATCGGCCACGATACGGCCATCCCGCAGTTCGACGCGTCTCCCCGCGTAGGCCGCGACCGCCGGGTCGTGCGAGACGACGACTACCGTCTGGCCGCGTGCCGAGAGGTCCCTCATCAGCGCCATGATCTCGTCGCGTTGCTTCGAGTCGAGCGCGCCGGTCGGTTCGTCGGCCAGCAACACTTGCCCGCCGTTCACGAGCGCGCGGGCGATGGCAACGCGTTGCTGCTCGCCCCCGGACAACTCGGCGGGGCGATGGTTGGTGCGCGTCCCGACCCCTAGCGAGTCAAGAAGTTCGACCGCACGCTCCCGGTTCGAGCCCCCGATGTTGGCGTAGACAGCGGGCAACTCGACATTCTGGCGTGCGGTGGCGTGCTTGAGCAGGTTGAAGGACTGGAACGCGAACCCGAAGGCGGTGAGGCGAATGGCGGCAAGCCCATCGTCGTCCAATCGGGCGATATCGTTCCCCGCGAACCGGTAGGTGCCGCCGGTGGGTCGATCAAGGCAACCAATGATGTTGAGCAGTGTGGACTTGCCGGAACCCGATGCGCCGGTCACGCAGACGAACTCGCCTTGACCGATCTGCAGCGATACGTCGTCGAGGGCGCGGACATGATCACCGCCCTCGTGCTGGAAATCGCGAGTGATGCCTTCGAGCTTGATCAGCGGTCGGCGGGGCGAG
>JAPOYW010000422.1 GCA_026706425.1 Gammaproteobacteria bacterium | reverse complement strand
CCGTAAAGCGCCTTGAACTCGTGGACGGCTCCGACCTCCACGAGTTCAAGGCGCTTTACGGCGACACGCTGGTGTGCGGCTTTGCGCGGATCTTCGGCCTCCCGGTGGCGATACTCGCCAACAACGGCATCCTGTTCTCGGAATCCGCCCTGAAAGGCGCCCACTTCATCCAACTCGCCGACCGCCGGGGCGTGCCGCTGCTGTTCGAGCGCGACTGTTCCGTGCAGAGGCGCCACCAGAAGGTCATCGAGGAGGCGCCCGCCCCGGGCATGGATGCCCCAACCCGGCGCGCCATGGGCGAAGCGGCCGTCCGGGCGGCCCGAGCGGTGGGGTACGTCGGGGCCGGAACCGTCGAGTTCGTCACGGAAGCGGGAGCGTTCTATTTCCTCGAGATGAATACGCGGTTGCAGGTCGAACACCCGGTGACCGAAGCCGTGACGGGCCTCGATCTCGTGGAGTGGCAATTGCGGTCGCCGCCGGCGAGCCGTTGCCCTTCGATCAGGACGACCTGGGCCTCGACGGTCATGCCGTGGAAGCCCGGATCTACGCGGAGAACGCCCGGCGCAGCTTCCTGCCGTCCACGGGGTCGCTGCATTGGGTGTCGTTCCCGGGGAACATGCGGGTCCATGAAGATGGAGCACGAGGTGCGCGCGCCCGGACCGGGCACGGTCACCGCCGTGCGTTTCGGCCCGGGCGACCGGGTCGAAGAGGGCGTCGAGCTGGTTAGCGTCGACCGCAGCTAACGCGCCAGGGGCAAGGCCGTCGTGTACTTGACCTGTCGTAGCGCGAACGTCGAGGTCAGATTGCCGACCTCCGGCAGGTGCACCAGCGTGGCCTTGAGCAATCGTTCGTAGGCGCCGACGTCGGAGACGACCACCCGCAGCAGGAAGTCGGTCTCGCCGGACACGGTGTAGCACTCGACGATCTCCGGTACGTCCAGCACCGCCTCCTCGAAGCGGTTCAGGGCATTCTCCTGATGGCGCCTCAAGTTGACGTTGACGAAGACGTCGACGGCGAGTCCAAGCTGCTTGGCGTCGAGCAGGGCCACCCGTCGGGTGATGATCCCTTGCCGCCCCAGGCGACGGACGCGCCGCCAGCACGGCGTGTGCGAAAGGCCGACGCGTTCGCCGAGTTCCTGCATGGACATTTCCGCCGACTCCTGCAATTCCACGAGTATCCGTCGATCGATGGGATCCAGTGTCGCGACGGTTGCCGGGGGGACTCCGGGGGATTCGCTGCTCATTTGCCGTCCTCCTTGGTCGACACGTCCACCCTATTCGCATTCCCATCCTAGTGGAAGGCATTTCTTAGGAACATTTCTCTTTATGCGACCGTGTCATAAGAAAATAGCAACGCATATCCTCAGATGTTCGGCATAGGATTGTTCCTAAAGTCATGGTCCAGGAGGTCACGGATGCACGCCGATACGCCGATGGCCATGACACGCTCGCTTGCCGAGGCGCGCTACGGTTCCGACATCGGAACCGCGTTCCTGACCGGAATCCAGGCCGTCGCCCGTCTGCCCCTGGACCAGCAGCGGCTCGACCGTCGGGCCGGGCTCGACACCGCCGGGTTCATATCCGGGTACAGGGGCTCTCCCCTCGGCGGTCTGGACCAGGAGTTGTGGCGCAACTCGTCGCAACTCGACGCGCACCGGGTCGTCTTCCAGCCCGGCGTCAACGAGGATCTCGCCGCCACCGCCGTGTGGGGCACCCAGCAGGTCGGGCTATTCCCCGGTGCCCGTCATGGGGGGGTATTCGGGATGTGGTACGGCAAGGCCCCGGGCCTCGACCGTTCCACGGACGCGATCCGCCACGCCAATGCGGCGGGGACGAGCCCGCTGGGGGGCGTGCTGGCCGTGGTCGGCGACGACCACGGCTGCAAGTCGTCGACCCTGCCTGCGGCAAGCGAATACGAACTGCGCGACCTGGGCGTGCCGGTCCTGGCGCCCGCGGACGTTCAGGATGTCCTTGATTTCGGACTCGCGGGCTGGGCGCTGTCTCGCTACGCCGGATGCTGGACCGGCCTCATCGCGCTGACCGACATCATGGACAGCGCACTCAGCGTCGCAGTCGATCTCGACCGCCACCGATTCGTGCTGCCGCCCCACAGCGACCAACCCCACATCCGGCTCGGCGACTCGCCCCTCGAGCAGGAGACCCGGCTGGAGACGAAACTGCGCCTGGCCCGGGCGTTCGCGTCCGCGAATCCAATCGACCGAATCGTCGCCGCGCCGTCACGTCCGCGCGTGGTGGTCGTGACGGCCGGCAAGGCGTATGCGGATGTCCGGGAGGCGTTGGACAAGCTGGAACTCCGCTCCGAGGCGGCGATCACACAAGCCGGCATTCGGCTGGTCAAGTTGGGCATGACCTGGCCCCTCGACGACGAACGGGTGCGGGAGTTCTGCCAAGGGACCGACCGGATCCTCGTGGTCGAGGAAAAGCGCGCCTTCATCGAGGAGCAGTTGAAGGCGATCCTGTTCGGTGAACCGGTGGAAGTGGCGGGCAAGCGTCCCTGGGCAGGACTGGAAAACTGCGCAACGGATACCGGGTTTCCGGCGTCGGGCGAACTCGACGTGCCGATGATCGCCTCCGCGCTCGCGACGGTCCTGAAGCGCGTGACGGACACCGGCTACCTGGGCGAAGTGGCCGTAACTGCAGGCGCGTTGCCGGACGATGCCAAGAACGCCAAGGAGGCTCGCCAACCCCTCTATTGCGCGGGTTGCCCTCACAACACCTCGACCCGCGTTCCGGAGGGTAGCCGGGCGGCGGCCGGCATCGGTTGCCACTACATGGCCCAGTGGATGGATCGAAGCACGGCGACGGTCACCCACATGGGTGCCGAAGGCGTCAACTGGATCGGCCAGGCGCCGTTCACGGAGGAACAGCACATCTTCGCCAATCTCGGCGACGGCACCTACTTCCACTCGGGGATTCTCGCCATCCGCGCTGCCGTCGCCGCAGGCGTGAACATCACCTACAAGATCCTCCTGAACGACGCCGTGGCGATGACCGGCGGTCAACCGGTCGAGGGCGGTCTGACGGTCGAGGACATCGTCGCGCAGGTTCGCGCCGAAGGCGTGACCGACATGCGTGTCGTCAGCGACGACCCCGGGCGGCATCGCGCGAGCCCCCTGCGCGTGGTTTCCCGCCGCAAGCTCGACGCCGTGCAAAGGGAACTCAAGGACGTCCCGGGGTGCAGCGTGCTGGTCTACGAGCAAACCTGCGCGGCGGAACTGCGCCGGCGCCGCAAGCGCGGTCTCGCCCCGGATCCCGATGTGCGTGTGGTCATCAATGACGCCGTCTGCGAGGGCTGCGGGGACTGTTCCGTCCAGTCGAATTGCGTCGCCGTGGAGCCGCTGGAGACCGAGTTCGGCTCGAAGCGAACGATCAACCAGAGTGCCTGCAACAAGGATCTGTCGTGCCTCGACGGGTTCTGCCCGGCCCTGGTCACCGTCTCCGGCGCCAGACCGAAGGCGAGGAACCCGGTGCGGGGCGACATCGGGGAACGGTTGCCGGACCCCCGTATCCAGCATGAGTCGGCCAACA
>JAPOYW010000040.1 GCA_026706425.1 Gammaproteobacteria bacterium | reverse complement strand
TGGCTGTCCCTGCTGTCGCCGCTGGTCCTGCCGTGGCCACTGAAGATCGTCATCGACAACGTGGTGTTGGGGACACCCACCGACCCCGAGGCGTTCCCGGCCTATTTCGCCCCTTTCGTGCGTTTCCTCGACGGCATGGGACCGGTGGAGATGATGCTCTGGGTCGTTGGACTCGGTGCCGTGCTGGTGGTCGCGTTCGGCGCTTTCGGAACCGCCACGGACTTCACCGAAGCCCAACTCGAGGAAGGCCATGACACGGCCACCCAGACCGAGAACGAGGCGAACGCCGCATTCAGCAAGTTCGCCGGCATCGCGGGGTTCGTGGAGTTCCGACTGCAGCTGCGGCTCACCCAGGCACTGAACCACCTGCTCCGGTCGCAACTGTTCGAACGCATACAGGCCTTGCCGATGCGCCTACTCAACGACCAGCGAATTGGCGATAGCTTGTACCGGGTGATGTACGACACGCCGGCGCTGACCAACGTGTTCTACCAAGCCATCATGTCGCCGGCACTGGCGATCATCACCGCGTTCCTGATCCTCCTGGTGATGTCGATGAACTACGGCGACGCCCCGGAAGTGGTCTATCTCGCGCTTTGCATCCTGCCCCTGCAGTGGCTCGCGATCATCCCGTTCCCGAGGCTGATGCGGCGCAAGAGCCAGGCGAGCCGTGCGGCCGGTGCCGTCACGACGGGCAACGTCGAGGAAGGCATGAGCAACGTTCTGGCGGTGCAGAGCCTTGGAGGCAACCGCCAGGAACGCGGCCGTTTCGATCGCCACAGCAACGAGTCGTTCAAGCGCTTCCGTGGGCAGGTGCTCGTCAGCATCATGATTCGGGCATCGATGGCTGTCGCGTACGGGCTGCTCGGTCTCGTCGCGTTCTACCTGATCAGCGCCCGCGTGATCGAAGGCGTTCTGACTCCGGGGGACTACGGCGTGTTGATCTACTACTACGGGTGGTTCGCAGGTGCACTGACTGCGATCCCCTACGTGTGGATCCGCATTCAGCACAACATTCCCGGCGTGCGCCGGGTGTTCTTCTTGATGGACCTGCCGGGTGAATCCTATGGGGACGGCAAGACGATTGAGCGAATCTCGGACGGGTTCGAAATGCACGGTGTCGGTTTCGTCTATCCCGACGGCCGGCGGGCCCTCGGTGACATTGACCTCTCCGGTGAGGTCGGCGAAATCATCGCTCTGGTCGGCCCCACCGGCGCGGGCAAAACGACGCTCGCCCATCTCCTGCCCGCATTCCAAGCGCCCACCGAAGGCACGCTGACGATCGATGGCGCCGACGTATCCGGCATCTCGGTCGCGAGCCTCCGCCGCCAGGTCGCCTACGTGTTCCAGGAGACGCAGCTATTCTCCGACTCCATCCTCGACAACATCCGCTATGCGAAGCCCGACGCCACGCTCGCCGAAGTCGAACATGTCGCGCGAGTTGCAGGCGCCCACGAGTTCATTTCCGACCTACCCCGCGGCTACGACACCCGACTTGGCACCGTGACCAGCAAACTGTCCGTCGGCCAGAAGCAACGCATCGCCATCGCCCGCGGGCTCATTCAGGACGCCAGCATCCTCATCCTGGATGAACCTACTTCCGCTCTCGACCCCGAGACCGAGTCCTACCTTGTCGATGCACTCCAAGAAGCCGCAAAGGACAAGCTGGTCATGGTCATCGCGCATCGACTGTCGACCGTGGCGCGCGCCCACAGGGTCGTGTTCCTCGAGGACGGACGCATCGTCGAACAAGGCCCTCCTAAGGATCTGCTCCGCAATTCCAACGGCCGTTACCGGGCGTTTGTCGAACTGCAATCCGCCTAGGCGTGCCTCGCCGCTCAACCCGCCAGCCTCCGCCAAGTCGAGACACACCGACTTAGCCCTCGGTCGTGGGCACACGCCGGTCCGGGGTGGGCCTGATGATGTGGGCTTGATGGGGCCTGATGGTGGGGCCTGATGGGGGCCTGATGGGACAGCCACCGTCCTAGGGGGGGCCTGATGGGACAGCCACCGTCCTAGGGGTCTGATGTATGTGGGGCCTGATGGGACAGCCACCGTCCTATGGGTGGGTCTGATGGGTGGGTCTGATGGGACAGCCACCGTCCTAGGTCTGATGGGGTGGGTCTGATAGGACAGCCACCGTCCGGGCACGTGCCCGCCAATGGGCACACGCTCGCATCGCCATCACCCTTGTCGGCGGGCGTGGGTTCAACCGGGAAGTACGGCCGATGGCCGACATCCTCGTTGGCTTTCGGATGACTCGGATTCCAGCGATTTCTCACACCGCCAGCAGCGATCGGCCGTCGCGCGACAGGTCTTCACTCGACCAGAATCGCACCCATGACTCGACCGCGATCCGAAATCGTCGACCGCGAGAACGGCGGGATCTACCACCTCGGCTCCCGCTGCGTCCGACGCGCCCTGCTCTGCGGCAAGGATCCTCACACCGGTCGCGACTTCTCCCATCGCCGTGCCTGGATCGAAGACCGCCTGCTCGAACTCGCGGAGCTGTTTACCGTCCACGTCTGCACGTACGCGGTCATGTCCAACCACTACCACATAACGGCCAACTACACGCCCCAGGAACGCTTCGAACTCGACGACGAGGAAGTCGCTCGCCGCTGGCTTCGCATATACCCGCCCAAACGGCCCGAGGATCTCGAGCCCGGCGTCGCGGCCCTGCTCGACGACCCTGATCGCCTCGCCGTCCTTCGCGACCGCTTGGGCGACCTGTCCTGGTACATGCGCTGCCTCAACGAGCCCATTGCGCGCCGCGCCAACCTCGAGGACGACTGCACCGGCCGTTTCTGGCAAGGTCGTTTCCGTTCCAAGGGACTTCCCGACGAACGCTCCATGTGGGCCTCCATGGCCTATGACGACCTCAACCCAATCCGCGCTGGCATGGCCGATGATGTCGACGACGACGAACACACATCCCTCCAGCGACGCCTTGAGGAAGCAGAGGACGAACCCGAGCGCCTCGACGAGCCCATGGCACCCCTCGTTCGCCGTGACCGCAAGGTAGCCAGCGCACCGTCCCCCGCACCGCGACTAGACATGACCCTGCGCGAGTACCGCGCGTACGTCGAGTGGACTGGCGGCATCCTCCACGACGCGCCCGCCCGCGTCCCAAAAGGCCGCGCCCCGCCTGCCGGGCTCGGCGACCCTAAATCGTGGCTCGAATTGGTGATGTCCTGTCGCCAGCGAGTCCCCGCCCGTACTCTGCCACGCTGGGCGCGCGCGGCCGCCTGAACTCCACAACACGGCCGCGCGTCCCACGCGTCGTCAAGTACCCGCGCACTAATCGGCCGCTGCGCGACCGCTGCCGATAGCGGCCCGCGTCCATCCAAATCTATCGATTCGTCAAGCACTCCGATCACCAGGATTGTTGGCCCACCATTGCGGCAGCAGTGGGTGGTGGGTGTCCCGTCGAAAACCGCCGTCGAAAACCGCCGAAAGGTGGGTGCCCGTCGAACAGAGCTCCGTCGAACAGAGCTAGCGAGGCTTCGCCTCAGACCGACGAGGCATGTGCCGCTGAGGCTTGAGACGG
>JAPOYW010000383.1 GCA_026706425.1 Gammaproteobacteria bacterium | reverse complement strand
CCGAGAACAAGAACATCCAGTGGGAGCACTCCTACGTCGCGGGCGACAAGACCTTCTGCATCTACATCGCGGACGACGAGTCGCTCATCGAGGAACATGCCGAGAGGAGCGGCTTTCCCGCCAGCGTCGTCACTAGGATCAAGCGAATGATCGACCCGGTCACGGCGGAGGCCGACTAGTAGAGGACGCCCGGCCTAGGTCTCTGGTCCCATCCCCTTGTCGCGCAACTCGTCCAGCGCATCGGGGGCTTTCCGCAGGTGCCCGAGGCCCATGCCGCGCAGCACGTGGTCCGCCTTGGTGTATTGGATCTTCGCGTAGGTGGTGATCTCGACTCGGTTTCCCCAGGGGTCGAGGAAGTCCATGAACGGGCCGTCGAGAAACGTCACGCCGAGATCCTCGAGCCGCCGCCGCGCCAGGTTCTTGTCATCGACGGCAATCCCGAAGTGCCGACGATCGTCCGGGCCTTGGCGGCGTCCCTTCGCGAAGTTGATGAACTGGTCGCCGAAGTAGACGAACGCCGCGCTGTCGCTACGGCGTGCGACCTCGATGTCTAGGAAAGCGCCATAGAAATCGAGGGCGGCGTCGATGTCGCCGACCTCCAGAGCGACGTGGTTGATACCCACCGCACAGGCTTTTCCATGCTTTGTCGCATCGGTCATCCGCGTTCCCCGGTTCCGTGACAACGCAGACAGGTTAGCGCATCGGCGGCCAACTGCGTGGCAGCAGATCGTCAGATCGTCGACCGCGGTACGTCAACCACCACGCTACTTCAGTGAAACCATGAGGATCACAAGTCGCGCACGACGCGGAACCCGATCACCACGTCGCGGCCACCGACTTTGACCCGCCGCCGAAGCCAGTTCGTCGGGGGCGGACCGAATCCGCGGCTTGCGGCGCGCAAGTCTCGCGGCGTGACACCCGTCCGGAAGCCTTCGGCGTCGCTGGCCCAATGTCCGCCGCGCAGCACGTACCGGTCGCAGTTGCCGGACCGCCAGGCGCTGCCGTCCGTGGGGGCACCCTCGTAGTTCGCGTTCCAGCAGTCCGCGCACCACTCGGCGACATTGCCGAGCATGTCGTGAAGCCCGAACGGATTGGGCGGGTAGCTGCCGACCGCCGCCGGCCCGCCGACGAAGTACCGGCCGTAGTTGGCCTGGTCCTGCGACATGGCATCGCCGGTGTAGTAGGGAGTCGTCGTGCCGCCCCGTGCGGCGTACTCCCATTCGGCCTCGCTCGGCAACCGGTAGCGCGCCCCGGTTTTCCGGGAGAGCCACGCCAAGTAAGGCCCGATGTCGTTGGGGTCGACGCGCATCACCGGATACTGCGGATGACCCCAATCGCGTCCGAAGAACCGGCGCTTCGGTCGGTAGCCGTCGCACCCGCCGTCCTCCACGCAGGCCTCCCATTCGGCGAACGTCACCTCGTAGACGCCTAGCGCGAAGGCTTGCCGAATCGTTACCCGGTGTACCGGCCCTTCGTTCGATCGCCTGCCCGGCTCCGAATCAGGCGAACCCATCAGGAAAGTCCCCGACGGCACAACGACCATCTCGGGGCACGCGGGACAATCCCGAAAGCGGCTACCTGGGCTTTGATCGGTGTTCAAGCCGTCCTCCCGGTTCTCGGCCAACGCCAGCGCCGAGAACACTGCTCCCGTCGTCAGTTGGAATGCGAGTGCGGCGGCGACGAGGCGACTGGCAGAACAAGACGCCGCGACTCTCCTTCCTCCGCGGGACGCCGACTTTGCCGGGGTTCGAGCGCTACCGGGAATCCAGCCTGACGCGGCAGGAAGCTCAATGTCGAGTATGGATCGGTACCGCACGATTGCGAGCTTTGCCGCCTGGACCGGCATGTGCAAGGGGCGACGACGAAGTACCGTAGTTCAGGCTAAGCGGTACTGCCGAATGGAACGACGATCCAAGCACGGCGGAAATCGTTCCGGCCAGGGCGAGGGCGTCAGCGCACCAGCCAGGAACCGAACCGCTCGCTCATGTCCTCGCCGTTGTCGGCCCACCACGACCAGTCGCTGCGCAGCGCCAGCTTGGTGTTTTCGGGTGCGTTGGGCATGTGGCCGGCCATGGCGACGCCCGTGGCAAGGTGGTTGGCTATCAACCCTTCCGCAGAGCGACGCGACGGGCTGTAGGCGATATAGCGGCTGACGGCGGCCATCGAAGCAGGCCGGGATGCGTACGCCAGGAGTCGACGTGCTGCGTTCAGGTTGCCGGACCCGGACAGGATCGCGAGATTGCTGATCTCGAGCACCTGTCCGTGCCAGACGATCGTGAACGGCTGATCCTCGAGTACCTGGGCGTTGAAGATCCGGCCGTTGTAGGCGGTGGTCATGCCCACTTCGCCATCGGCGAGCATTTGGGGCGGCTGCGCGCCCGCATCCCACCACACCACTTGGTCCTTGATCGTGTCGAGCTTCCGGAAGGCCCGGTCGACGCCTTCCCCGGTATCCAGTACGGCGTAGACCTCCGAGGCCGGGACACCGTCCGCCATGAGCGCAAATTCGAGATTGGCCAGCGGCGTACGACGCATGCCGCGCCGCCCGGGAAACCGGTCCAGATCGAAGAAATCCTGGATCCTCTGGGGAACCTCGCCCGTCGTCCGTTCATGGTTGTAGGCGACGACGGTGGAAAAGAACAGCATCGCGATGCCGCACTCGCTGATCAGGTCGGGATAGAAGTCGTCCTCGGGCGCCGAACCGTCCGCCCCCGGCGCCAGCAGCGAGGCGTCGAGCGTCTCGAAGAGCCCTTCGTCGCAACCCCGGACCAGGTCGGGAAACTGGATATCAACGATGTCCCAGTGCACGTTGCCTGCTTCCACTTGAGAACGGATATCCGACAGACCGCCGTTGTAGTCGTCCAGGGTGACCTCGATACCGGTAGCGGCTGCGAACGGCTTGAGATAGGCCTCCTCGCAGGCGTCGGCGTACGAACCGCCCCACGAGACCACGGTCACGGACTCGGCCGCCAAACAGCAAGGTCCGAGCACAACAGGCACGGCCAGCAGCAAGCTGGTTATCCGATTGATCGAAATGGCGCGCATGCCTGATCTCCTTTTCCCAAATCAGAGCGGATGATCCTGGATGAAGTCACGCAGCGTTTCACTCACACGCTCGGGCGCTTCGAGCTGGATCATGTGGGCCACGCCCGGGACCGCTATCGGACCTCCGAACGACTGGCCGACAATGTGAGCTCGATCGACTCCGAGGTGGTCGAGGAGTGCGGCGACATCCGCCCAATAGGCGAACTCGACACGCTCGGTCGTGCTGCCGAACCCGCGCATGCCACAGCGGACAACTCGGTAGCTGCCGGCGAGCGCCCGCGCTTGGCAATCCCACATGCGCAGGTTTCCGAGCCACCCGTGGATGAACACCAGCGCTTCTCCCGCCCCTTCGACTTCATAGTAGAGATTACCGCCGTGGACAGCGAGGAATCCTGCAGCACTAGGGCGTCCCTGATCCCCTGATAAGGATTTGGCGGAAACGCCGGAGGAGCGCGGCGGGCAAGGCTTGTGTGGGAGAATGGGTGGGTCACTGGACGCACCTGCG
>JAPOYW010000385.1 GCA_026706425.1 Gammaproteobacteria bacterium | reverse complement strand
CGGCACCGGTCCCGTCGACCGATCCGCCCAGGTCGTTGACGACGACCTTCGCACCGCGCTTGGCGAACTCGATGGCGTGGCAGCGTCCGATGCCGCCGCCCGCCCCGGTGACGGCCGCGACCTTGCCTTGAAACTCGCTGTTCTCGAACTCGCTCATGATGCTCCCCCCAAGCGTTCGGTCTATGCTCTCCCCGATCATGACAGACCGAACGATGACACCTGACCACGTCGGCCAGTACAAGAACGCGGGTTATACCATCGTTCCCGGTTTCTTCGCACCGCCGGAAGCGGCGGCATTGAAGCGGGAAGTGGACCGTTGGGTGACGGCGGGTCTGCCGCGCGACGTATCGATTCCAGACAAGAAGCGGAATCTTCAACTCATTCCGCTGTGGCCGCACAGCCGGCTGTTCCGTGCCGTGCCGTTCCACCCCAAGGTCGTGCAGGCCGTATCCGCGTTGCTCGGGGATCCGGTGGTTAAGATCCTCGATCAGATGTTCTACAAGCCGCCGGGCGACGGCATGGCCACGAACTGGCACACCGACAACGCCTACTTCCGCATTCCCAAGCCGATGAGAGGCTGCGCCATGTGGATCGCCATCGACGACGCGACGAAGGAGAACGGCACACTCAAGGTGATTCCCGGCGCGTACGAACGCGAGTTCCTCCACGACCGCGATCCGGACAGCGACCATCACATTCGCACCTACGTGGACGAATCCGCCGCCGTGCACTGCGAACTCGAGGCGGGTGGAGTGGTGTTCTTCTGCTTCGGCACGCCCCACGCCACCGGGCCGAACCCGTCGTCGCTGGGTCGGGCCGGAGTGGGTATTCACTTCGTGAACTTGGACTATGCCAGTCAGGCGATGCGCGCGGGCGAACGTTGGCAGTACGTCCATCTGACGGGAGAATGCGCCACCGGGGGCGAGCGGGAGTACGGCGAATCAATCTCCTTTGCGGCGGAGATGGAGTTCGCATCCTCGGGATTGCCTCCCGGATCCAAGGCATGACAACGCGGTCCTGACCATGGCCCGCCTGCGCCGCCAGGACCCTCGCAGCGACGAAGCGTTGGTCGCGGCATGCAACGAGGGCGATTCCCGGGAGGCGGCGCAGGCCTTCGAGGCGCTCTACCGGCGGCATAAGGACTACGTGCTGCGCGTGGCGCTGCGCTTCGTGCCGGATACGGATACCGCGCTCGACATCCTCCAAGAGACGTTCACGTACCTGCTGCGGCGATTCCCCCCTACGGGCGGGGGCATCGCGCTTACCGCCAAGCTGACCACGCTCCTGTACCCCATCGCCAGGAACACCGCGATCACGGCGTTGCGGAAGTCAGGCCGTTTCCCGACGGCGGAGGATGTCGCGCCGGACGACCTTCCCGGGCAGGACAGGGGCGACACGACGGACATTCGCAGCGTCCTTGCGGACCTCCCCGGCGGACAGCGCGAGGTGCTCGAGCTTCGGTTCGTGGACGACCTGTCGCTCAAAGAGATCGCCGACGTGCTTTCAATTCCGCTCGGCACCGTCAAGTCGCGCCTGCACCTCGGCATCGCGAGGCTCAGGTCCTCGGACTTCGCGAAAAACCTCGACCACGAATGAACCTTTTGCGCCCCTCGCGCGCTAAACGGCCAAGGAGAATCAAACGTGTCCGATCAAAACGCCGACAGCGAACAACTCGAGGAGGGTCTGATCCGCGCACTAAGGGCCGCGGACGAAGCACCTCCGGTAGTTACCGCCAGAGTTGATCGTGCGCTGGCGGACATCTCGACCCGCCACTTCGCCTCGCGCCGGCCCGGATGGAAGCGGCACGGCGGGTGGGCCTTGGCCGCCTCGGTCGCCCTCGTTGCGGTGTTGGCGGTGCGGACGATCGATCCGGCATCGGACAACGGGGAACTGCTATATGCCGACGTGAACGGTTCCGGGGGAATCGACATCGCCGACGTGTTTGCACTCGCGCGCGCGGAGCAACCCGGCGTCACCCAGGCCGATCTCGATGCCTTTGCGATGCGCGTGGTCTCGCTGGACGCGGGAGGGATGCGATGAAGACGACGCATTGGTTGCTTCCCCTGATAGCCGCCGGCTTGTTCGCGGTTGCCGCGCTGGGCGAACCGAAAGCGCGGTTCATGCCGGTGGAGGTTTTCCTGGACAGTCCCGAACCGGTGGCGGCCTGGCAGTTCGAGTTGAAGGACCGCAATGCGTCGATGAAGGTCGTGGGCGTCGAGAACGGCGGCAGCGACGTCTTCCAGCGCGCGCCGTACTACGACCGCGAGGCCGTGACGCGCGGCGACGCGCATCGCATCGTGGTTGCCGACTATTCTCTGGCCGAGGAGAACGAGTTGCCGTCCGGCCGGGTTCGCGTGGCCACGTTGCACTTGATGCTCGACGGCGATGCGGACTTCGAACTCAACCTGGTAACGGCGAACACCGCCGACGGACGGCCGATTGAATCTGCAACGGTCAGCCTGCAGGAAACGCAAACGAGAGAACCATGATGAAACGTCCCATCCTCACAGCCTCCCTCGTCTTATTGGCTACCGGTGTGGTGTTTGCTATACCCGTCACGGTCGTTTCGTGCAGCACGACCGAAGGGTCTCGTGTCCCTGCGCCTGCTGAGCCGGAACCTGCGGTGCCCGTTGCCGAGCCGCTACGGGCGCCGCCACCCCCGGCGAGTCCACCCCGTGTCTCCAAGGATAAAGAGCCGGAACTGTGGATCATCGCGCAGCCGCCTCCCGAATCCGCGGTCGACGTCGAGGAAGTCATCGTGACCGGTTCGTTCATCCGTCGGAACACCTTCGATCTACCGGCAGGCTCGGATGCCATCGAGGAGCTCGACCTCGAGTTTGCCGGGACACCAGAGCTAGGCGACGTCCTCTTTGATAGTACGTTCCAAGCGGGTGTCAATGCCGCTGCCGACCGTGCCAAGACGCTGGCACGGCACCAGGGGGTCAGGTTCAGATTTCGCGCAGGCGACCGGGTGTCCTCCACACCCGAAGGCGTCCCTCTGGACATGCGCCATGCCCCGGGATCGGGTGCGATGCTGGCTGGCTTCCCCTCCCCGGGCAAGCCCGAACGCACCCGCTTCATACCGCTCCCTCTGAAGCACACCGCAGTCGATGCGGCCATCAGCGGCTACATCGGCACCGTCAACGTCAAGCAGGCCTACGAGAACCCCTACGACACCAAGATCGAGGCCGTGTACGTGTTCCCGCTGCCGGAAAAGGCCGCCGTCAGCGAATTCCTGATGGTGATCGGCGACCGCACCATTCGGGGCATCCTGCGCGAGAAGGAAGAAGCGGAAGCCATCTACAAGGAAGCCCGCAGGCAGGGCTACCAGGCCAGCCTGCTGGTGCAGCGCCGGCCCAACATCTTCGAGCAGAAGGTCGCCAACATCGAGCCCGGCAAGGCCATCGACATCGACATCACCTACTTCCACACCCTAGCCTACAAGGACGGCTGGTATTCGTTCGTCTTCCCCACCGTGGTCGGCCCCCGCTACAACCCGCCGGGATTTCCGGACCCCGTCGACGCGGTGCCACGCGGCCGGGGCTCGAGCGGGGTCGGCACCACCGTTGAGTACCTGCGTCCCGAAGAGCGCTCCGGACACGACATAAGCATCCACGTAAGGCTCGAAGCCGGCGTCGAGATCGAGGACGTGAAGGCCTCGCACGGGGTGGACGTGTCCCGCGACGGCGCACGATCCGCCGTGGTCAAACTCAAGAACCAATCGACCCTCCCCAACCGCGACTTCGTGCTCGACTTCCGCGTCGCGGGCGAGCGTCTCAAGTCGAACCTGTTGACCCACCGCGATCCCGAAACGGGCGACGGGTACTTCACCCTGATGGTGATTCCGCCCAAGGACTCGACGTTCGTGCCGCGCCAGGCCATGGAAATGGTCTTCGTTCTCGATTGCTCGGGCTCGATGAGAGGACAACCTCTGCAGCAGGCCAAGGACGCCGTGATGGTCGCATTGGACCGGCTCGGTTCCAACGACACGTTCCAGATCATTCGGTTCTCCGACACGGCGAGCCAGTTCGGCGCCAAACCGGTACTCGCCACCGAGCGGAACCTGACCGCGGCGCGCAACTACGTATCCGGAATTCGCGCGGACGGCGGCACCGAGATGATCAACGGCGTCAAGGCCGCGCTGGACTTCCCCCACGACCCGTCGCGCTATCGTTTCGTCACCTTCATGACCGACGGCTACATCGGCAACGAGCGCGACATCCTGGCTGCGGTGCACAGCCGCATCGGGGCCTCGCGCATCTTCAGCTTCGGCGTCGGCAACTCGGTCAACCGCTACCTGATGGAACGCATGGCCCAAGCGGGGCGCGGCGTGGTCGCCTATCTCGGCCTGAACGATTCGGCGCGCACCGTCATGGACGACTTCTTCGCCCGTGTCAGCCGTCCGGCGCTCACCGACATAGAGGTCGACTGGGGTGGCATGGCCGTGACGGAGGTCTATCCGTCCGTGCTGCCCGACCTGTTCGTCGGTCGGCCGTTGGTGATCACCGGGAAATTCGCCGGGGACCGGAAAACGGCTCGAGTCCTGGGTTCGTCGGGCGGTGAGAGGCACACGCTGATGGCCGCGGAGGACGATGACGGCACCGCCGGTTCGTCGCTCGCCAAGGTCTGGGCGCGCCTCAGAATCGCGGACCTGGCCAACCGCCAGACCTGGGCTGGTGATCCCCACGGCGAGCTTGGTGACGCCATCCGCAACACCGCGCTTCGCTACCAGTTGGTGTCGAACTACACGTCCTTCGTGGCGGTGGACTCGTCACAGAAGACCGCGGGCGACCACGGCGTCACGGTGCGCCAACCCGTCCCGGTACCCGATGGGGTTCGCTACGACACGACCGTGGATTGACGCCTTGGGGCGGGTCGCGACACTCGCTACCGTCTTCTTGATCGCGTTGGCGGCATGTATGAACCGCTCCCCGGGTCAAGGTCCGAACGACTATCGGACGATGTCCTGCGACGAATTGATGGGCCAACTCGCGTCCTTCGACGAGAAGGTCAAGCAGGCCATGGCGGAGGCGGCGAAGCACGCCCAGGGTACGACGCATCAACGAGCGGTACGCCGCCGGCTTCGGGAAAGGTCCGACGCCCTTGTACGGGAGATTGGCAGGCGCTGCCCCGTGATGGTGGAACCCAGGATCCTGTAGCGGTCAGGAACGCACGCGGAAGTCGTTCTCTCCCGATCGGTCGATCCCGCGCATGAGGTACAGGGTGCGCTCCGACATGGCGAGCGGGCCGCCTCGTCGAGTGTCGGCGAGGTCTCGTCGATACACCGACGTCGTCGGCATGTAGCGCAGCGTCATACCGCGCCGGGGCTTGTCGGAACGGTTCGGTTCCGAGCCGTGAACCAGGAAGATGTCGTGCAGCGAGACCTGGCCCGCTTCAAGCAATATGTCTCGGGCGGTGGTCTCGTCGAACTCGCCGGCGCGGAGTTCCAGCGGCAGGCTCAATCCCTCGGCGCCGTTGAAGTCGTGTTGTCCGAGTTCGCGCTGGCGGTGCGATCCGGGGATCACGCGCAGGCAGCCGTTCTCCGCCGTGGCCGGGTCGACGGCAATCCACACCGAGCACGTCGCCAGCGGCCGGATGGGCCAGTACTCGCCGTCCTGATGCCAAGGCGTCCTGGTGCCGACGTGGGCGGGCTTGGCGAAGAAGCTCGAGTTCCACAACGCGAAATCAGGGCCGATCAGCTGCTCCACCATGTCGAGAATCGCAGGCGTTCGAGCGATACTCAGGAACCCGGTGTCGAAGGCGAGCACCGCCGGACAGTAGTCCGAGAACTCCGGGTGTTTTTCTATCAACCTGTCGTGGTTGGCACGAATGTCGTCGACGACGGCGTCTTCCAGCCGGAAGTCGGGGATGACATATCCGTCGACGCGGTAGGACTCGATTTCGTCGGCGCTAAGCATGGTTCGCTCGAGTCACCAGACTATCCGGAACGGACCGGGGTTTCACGCCCTCAAGGGTGGGTGCCCAGAGCGAACGTGAGACTCCACTTGTCGAGGGTCCCGTCGTCCTCCGCCGCGGCGTCGACGACCCGGAGCGTCCAGTCGCCGTTGGGCGACTCGCCGTAGAAGGCATTGCTCAGGAGGTCCCAGTTGAGGTCGGCGTTGCCGGCTAGGGCGTCGTTGAAGATCGGGTTCAGGATGCTCTCGGTCCCCGAGGGTGAAGTGAGGTGGATGCCGAGATCGTTGGTCTGCGGATGGGTGATGCTGACATGCACCGTGACGGCTTCGATGTTGGCATCGTCGGCCAGGCCCTCGACGGTGAGCACCTGGCTAACGCCGGTGCCGTCGTTGTCGGGAATGGACGCCTCTTCAATCCGTTCGAAAGGCTCGGTCTCGACGAACGCGCCTAGGCTGTCCGGGTCGTGCGATTCGACCAGTGCCAGGGCGGCGTCGACAGCGACCGCGCCGAAACCGTACCAATTGTGGAAGCGATAGCCGGCCGCGTTGGTTGTCCACGGCAACTGCGCCACGTAGACCGTGCTGCCGACCAGGTATTGCACGCGTTCGATGCCGGCATCGATCTGTCGGGCGGTCTTGGCGAGAATATGCTTCACGTCGCGCCAGGTGAGCTTGGGTTCGGCTTCCAGGAGCAGAGCGATGGCTCCGCTGGCATTCGGGGCGGCGGCGGACGTGCCGTTGAAAGTGCTGACGTAGTTGCCGTGGGGGTTGTTCACGGTGTCCAACCCGACGCCGCGATTCCGGAGCACGTCGTAGCCCCGGTTTGTGCCCACCTGGTCCGCGGTGATGATGGCACCGTAGGTGGCGCCGTACTCTCCGGCCGGGGCGCTGATCCACAGGTTGGAGCCGGCCGAGGAGTAGCTTGCCCGGGTTCCCTGGGCGTCAAAGGCGCCGACCATGACAAGGTAGGGGGAGTGATGCGACGAGGAACTGTTGGAACTGCTGCAACCGATACGGGCATTGGCGGGTCGGCGCATGGATCGGCAGCCGTCGAACGCGTTGCCGGCGGACTTGACGTAGATGGCACCCCAACCGTCGCGGAGGACGGTGACGCCGTTCCGGAACAGTTGCGTCTCGTTGGGGTCGACGCTGAATTCGCCGCCCAGTGTGCCGAAGCTCATGTTGAAGATGTCGACGAACGTGGAGTCCGGTTCGTCGACGCTACCTCCCAGGGAGTCGAAATAGGTACCGGCGGACTCGACCGCGGCAAGCATGTTGTAGCCGCGCAGAATCGCGTTGGGCGCCACGCCACGCCCTCCGGTGCCGTTGTGGGCCGCCGCCGCCGCGGTGCCTGCCACGGATGTGCCGTGGTCGCCCATGGCCCAGGGGAGGTACGGCTCCGTCGAATTCGAGTTGTGCCATTCATTGGTGTTGAAGTTGTAGGAAGCGCCGACTTCGACGTTGTCAGCCAGGTCGGGATGGCAGGTTTCCATGCCCGTGTCCACGATGGCGATTCGAATGCCGTCGCCGGTGGGGGTCCCGGACGATAGGACGTTCGACATGCCGAGATCCTCGCCCGGCGTGCCGGCAACCGTCGTATAGCGTTGTTGGCCGGTGTTGTTGAGATGCCACTGCTCGTCGAACAGGGGATCGGTTGCACCGTCGTCACCGACGTGGGGTGCCGACGAGTCGCAGTCCATGACGACCTGCTTGTCCTCGTTCAAGGAAAAACCCGAGACATCCCAGTTGTTCGGGTTGAGTTCCCCGTCGACACTGCCGACCTGAAGTAACAGGTAGTAGTCGCTGTCCGGTTCGAGTTCGTCGAGCGCGATCTCGACCGTGACGGTAGTGGAGGATTTGGAATCCAGTGCCGGAATGTCGCGGTTGAGAAGGGTTCTCGTGCTCGAGTCACGCCAGTTGGGTCGTTCGTTGATGTACACCGCCAGTTGGGTGGCCGGGGCGGGTGCGGCACCCCAGTTGAGAATGATGACCGGCAGTTCAATGCGGTCGGAATGGATCGGCGCGTCGCCCGCGTACACCAGAAGGTCGGGCGCTATCGACTGCTTCGCGTCCGGGCCGCAACCCACGGCGAGAACCAGGCAGAGCAGTGACGTGATCACTATCGCCGCCTGCCTCTTGCCGAAACTACCGAGTCGGTTCGGCCTTTTCGCCTATTGCGGAACACGAAGGGGTCCTTCGAGCACTAACTCCGCGCTCACAACCAGCGGGCTGTCCAGCAGCGAGCCCGCGACGGTTGCGGGATCCTGGTCGGGTCGTAGCCGCAATAACGCCCACCCGAGGGCCGGGTAGTTCTTGCCCCGTAGCGCCCCCGTCGAGGCGACGACTTCGTCGAGATCTTTGGCGTCGGCAAGACGCACCCGCAACGTCGACGACACCCGTTCGATTCTTTTTTCGACCGGGTCGTAGGCGTAATGCCTGGGCCGATCATCGACCGCCTCGTACACCGTGCGGGTGTGGCCTTGGTGGTGGGCCCGGTATACCCGGAATTCGCCTTCGACCGCCATCTCGAAACGTACGTCGTCGACGACCACCGACCCCGGGCCCGTGGCGTCCATCAGCGGCAATGCCACCACGGGACCCCGGTCCGTATCGACGGTCCTTGGCTCGGTGCGTTGCTCCTCGGCGTTCGCCCACGTTGCGGCCAGGATTAGGGTCGACACGGTGAGAAGCTTTTTCTCGGACATGCGGCAACCCCTTAGCGAACGTCTCCGGCGGGCGGTGCCGGCCGGGCGACTAGGCGGTGCGGCGGCGCACCGGTGCATCCCTGTGCGGTCTCGATATCGTCGCCATCGCTCGATGCCGACAAGACAACGGGACCTAAGTTGGTGAGGTGGTCGGTCGGGGACTCCAGCAGGTTCATGACCACGATCACCCCGTCGGTGGCAATGGCGAGTCGCCATTTGCCCTTCCCATCCGCGAGCATGTCGTCCAGGTCGGGATCGCCGTGTTCGAGTTGCTGGGACGTGACCGTGCGTGCGCTGTTCGCGGGAATGTTGAGCCCCACGGGGCCATACGTAACGCCGTCGTCGTCGATGCCGTAGATGCTGACCTCCGTGTCCGTACCACCACGTTCGATGATGCGCAGGCTGCTCACCTGATTGACGTTCGAAGCCGGATTGAAGATGGTCGCTTCGTAGACGCAGGCGGTTCCGAACGACGTGCCGTCGGTGGGAACGAGCGTGTTTCCCATGCCGGTGAGGAAACCGTCCTGCGTTCGCATGTAGGAGGTGGCGACGAAGTCGAAGTCGGCGCTGAGTTGAACGTACGAGTCGCCGAACCCGGTGCCGATGCC
The DNA here is from genome assembly GCA_026706425.1 of Gammaproteobacteria bacterium. Taxonomy (GTDB): domain Bacteria; phylum Pseudomonadota; class Gammaproteobacteria; order Pseudomonadales; family Azotimanducaceae; genus VXYL01. The sequence continues at coordinate 21,966 of JAPOYW010000385.1, read as the reverse complement.
GGGGAAGATCCCCTTGTCGCGGTTGCCCATTTCGAGGTCGTCGGAGTTGAAGTGGTAGGTCCTGCCACCCTCCACGGACAACGACGTGGTGGCGGAGACACCGGTGTCGCTCCGTGCCTCGATCGATATGGTTCCGGTCTCGACCGCCGTGACCCGCACGAACCCCTGTTGCGTCGGATGATCCGCGCCCCGCATCAACGGCACGTCGAAGACCGTCTCTGCCATCGCGATGTTCGCGGCACCGACGAGACCGATGCACGCCAACGAACCGGCGCGGGCGAGACGCGTGATGCCCGGGCTGTGAACCTGCGTTCCTTGTGGAGTCGCTAGAGAGAGTCTGGGAGCGATGGCGCGACGGGACATCGCCGAGGCTCCTGTTCTACTGCTAGGCGGGAACCCTAGGTCAACAATTCGGTCGATGCAATATGCGGCACCCGTTTATAAAGGCTGCGTGGCAATGGCCCGAAGGGCCAATCTTGAGCACAACTCGCGGTCATAACACCCCGTGCTGTCCTGCCGAATTGGTCTAAGAACGTCCTTGACTCGCCCCGTACCGGGGCGGGCGCCGTTTCGGGTGCGCGCCCCGTACAGGGACGTATGTTCGACCGTGCTTGATTCGTTTTCTGGAGGCTACGGGCCGGCCCTTCGGGGCTGTGGCTCGACATGGTTTAGGGGTATGGACCTAGGGGGATGAGATGAACAAACTATTTCGGGGGGCGGTTGCATTCGCCATGCTGCTATTCGCAAGTTTCGCTGTGGCGCAACTCAATCACGGCTTCGACGAAGAAGCGATCTGGTACAGTCAGGATTTCTGCGAGAACGGTGACGAAGAGCCATCGGGGGGCTTTATGGTCGACGCCATCTCCGACCTTCCGGAGGCGGCGGAGTCCTATCAGCGCGACTACCGTGACGAGTGCATCAATGTCGTCACGTACTACGGAGATGTCGAGGACTACATGGGTGTGATGGACTACAACGGTGCCGACGTGATCTACCACAACTGCTACGAAGACGAGATACCGCAGTTCGCGATGTGCTTTGGCACGTTGGCCGAGCTCTTCGTGGTCCGGCCCGGTATTCGCGACGATCCGCCGCCGACTCTGCCTGGTGCGCCGCGGTGTCCCAAGTGGGATCAGGTGTTCGACGCGGCGTCCGGGGCGTGCGTGACGAGGCCGTTCGACGCCGACGCGAAGGCTCTGGCGGGGCGGGTCAAGAACTGCGGCGCAGCCTCGGTGGTCAGCTACCTGGACCACAGCCTCGTCTCCGTAGGCTACGGCTTGCCGAGAGACGTAAACCACTACGGCAACGCCGAGTGCCGCCCGAAGGGGAACAAGCCGCCCACCAGCGTCGCGGTGAGACTGCACCGGGCCAGTCTGGAGAAATCATCGGACGGCTCGGAGTCGTCGGTGTGGCACTGGGCCGCGCTCGCGGCGATCCACGAGTTCGTCCACACGGGCGACTTCATCGGCTACGACAGCTGCGCCCCGTGGTACACGTTGGCAGGCGTTCGCGACATCAAGCGCGCCGGGTACACCGTGCGCGACATCAACAAAGAGGGCTTCGAGAAGTGGACCGTAGAACGTTCGGACGACGAATACGAAGCCGCATTCGGCGTCCTGTCGCCCTACGATCCCTTCCATAATGCGACAGCAGACAACAAGCCTTTGCCGTGTCTGTTCGACTAGGGGTCGTCCGGTGGGTGCTGCCTGTCGCGGTCGTCTCGGTGGCCGGATTCGTCTGGTGGCACTGGACGCCTCGCGAGCCGGAGAGCACGGCGCTACCCGCCGCACAACCGGACGCGGCGCGAGAACAGACAATCGGCATCGAGGCGGCGCCGCCGAATGGCAGCAGGCCCGTTGAACCGGAATCGCCCCAAGACCGGATTTGGAAGACCGTCAAATCGGTCTGCCCGTGGCCGCCCCTTCCCTCGTCTTGGCAGGTTCTCGACGAGCCCTGTCTGTTGGCCATGAACAAACTCAAACTGGACGAGACGTGGCGGCGCGTCCTAGCCGATCCCTTGGGGACACGACGCGCCGTGGCGACTGCGCTCGCCCGACATGATTGCAGAATGGCGGCGTTGGGCGACGACTGGCCGGGCGAGACCGCGCCCACCCTGCGCGAGGCTTGCGGAGCAGAAGCGATGGTCCGGCTCGCGGAGTTGCAGGACAAGTGCGTCGAAAGGCTACACACGGACTGGGAGACGGTCCATGCCCGCTCCCAGGACAGGGTCGCCAGAACTTCCAAGAGTCAGGAGGACTACCACGAGCGTATCGAAAGGCGCTTCATAGGTGGAGCCTTCAACTACTGGGAAACCTACATGTGCCGGACGGTGCCGCCCGAGGCCTTCGAATGGGTTGAAGCCCTGCCCGTGCCGCCGGGCGACCCGACCGCCCACCGCCACGACCGCCCGCCGATCACCCAGGCGCTGGACCTCTACGACGCGGCCCGGCGGCTGGGCGCCGAAATCCCCGACTGGGCGCTGGGTCGGCTCGAGCTCGAGGCCGAGATAGAAAAGCGGCGCGAACAGGAGTCCAAAAAGAGCGTTGCCGCGTCGGAAGAGGGGTAAAGTCGACGGACTGAAAGGGCGGACCGCACGGAGGGTTGGGTTGGATCGGTGCGAGAAACGATTCCCGGTCAACTATAGGAGTTCGACAGGACATAGGGACACAGAGGGACGTGCTTCTGGACCCGGGGCGTGCGTGGCGAGGCCGTTCGACTCCGACGCGAAGGCTCTCTCGGCGCGGGTCAAGAACTGCGCCGCGCCCACGGTCGGTAGCTACCTGGACCACAGCCTCGTCTCCGTAGGCTACGGCTTGCCGAGAGACGTATACCACTACGGGAACGCCGAGTGCCGCCCGAAGGGGAACAAGCCACCCACCAGCGTCGCGGTGAAACTGCACCGGGCCAGTCTGGAGAAGTCATCCGACGGCTCGGAGTCGTCGGTGTGGCATTGGGCCGCGCTCGCGGCGATCCACGAGTTCGTCCACACGGGCGACTTCATCGGCTACAACAGCTGCGCCCCGTGGCAGACGTTGCAAGGCGTTCGCGACATCAAGCGCGCCGGGTACACCGAGAGCGACATCAACAAAGACGGCTTCGAGAAATGGACCGTCAAACGGTCCGACGAGGAGTACCTCGACACCTTCGGAGTCAGGTCGCCCTACGATCCCTTGCACAGTGCGGCCGCACACAACAAGCCTTTGCCGTGTCTGTTCGACTAGGAGTCGGGTGGCTGCTACCCGTCGCGGTTGTCGGTGCGGCTGGATTTGCTTGGTGGCACTGGACGGCGAGCGAGCCTGACAGCACCGCGCCCCCGGTCGCCGCGCCCCCGCTGCCCGAGCATGCGGCCAAAGCCGTGGAGGCGTCCCGACCGGAGGGCGCTGGAGCCGCTGAGCCAAGTTTGCCCGCAGATCGGCCTCCCTGGAAGACCGTCAGGTTGGTCTGCCCCTGGCCGCCCCTCCCGTCGTCGTGGCAGGTGCTCGACGAACCCTGCCTGTCGGCCATGAACCGTCTCGACGACAACCCGGAAGGCGGTGCGCCACCGGGGTGGCGGGACGTGCTGCTGGATGATCCTTTGGGGACAAGGCGCGCGGTGGCGGCGGCGCTCGACCGGCCCCAGTGCGGAGTAGTGGCGTTGGCCCACGACTGGCCGGGGGATATCCGGCCCGACCTGCGCGGGATCTGCGCGGCGGATGCCATGCTCCGGTTTGCGGCGCTACAGGACAAGTGCGTCGAGAGGCTGCACACGGACTGGGAACAGGTCCATACACGATCCCAAGCCATGGTCGAGAGGGTCTCCGATAGTCAGGAGGAGTACCACCGCTTGGTGGAAAGCGACAACAAGGCGGCAGCCGGCCTATTCTGGGAGACCTACATGTGCCGTGCCGTCCGAAGCCTTCGAGTGGATCGAGGCTCTGCCCATGCCGCCCGGCGACCCGACCGCCCACCGCTACAACCGCCCGCCGATCACCCAGGCACTGGACCTCTACGACGCGGCCCGGCGGCTGGGTGCCGAAATCCCCGACTGGGCGCTGGGTCGGCTCGAGCTGCAGGCCGAGATTGAGAAGCGGCGCGAACAAGAGGGTCGCCGTGCCGGGAAAGGCGTAGAGTCGATGCACTGAGAAGGTGGAACCGCCACGGTGGGTTGCTTCTAGGACTGGCCATGGGCCGCGGACATGGACATCAGCCGCGGCACGGTCAGCTAAGCTCCTAGGTGGCTGTTCCCTCGCAAGGTCACCGAATGGCAACCATCGAAATTGGCGGCGTGGCGATTCCGGAGTCGGCGCTGACCTGGAACTTCGTGCGTGCCTCGGGTCCCGGTGGGCAGAACGTGAACAAGGTCGCGACGGCGGCTGAGTGCCGCCTTGACCTCGATGTGGCTGGTTTCGATCAAGACGTCCGCCAGCGCTTGGAACGCCTTGCCGGGAGTCGCTTGACCGCTGCGGGAGAGATATTGATCGTCGCCGAGACCCAGCGCACCCAGTCCCGCAACCGGGCCGATGCGCTCGAACGTCTCGGCGCGCTGATCGAGGCCGCGCGGGTACCGCCGAAGCCACGCGTCGCGACCAAGGTCTCGGCCACGCAGAAGGCCAAGCGACGCGCGGACAAGCGGCACCGTGGCGAGGTCAAGAGGCAGCGCAAGCCGCCGGACGACTACTGATCGACGTCTTCGGACTCGACGGCGTCGATCCGCTCCAAGGTTGTTGCCCCGTCCGGATAGTGTCCCGCGACCAACCGCCGAGCCAGCCGCCGCAGGCGCGGCAACGCCACTGGCCGGTAGTCAAGTTGCTCCACCGAGACGTTGATATGCGGCGTGGCCCTCGGCGGCTCGTCGTGCGTGTGGCCGTGAACATTGACGCAACCCGCGGGCACGTCGGTCAGCGGGATGTGCGTGAATACCAGCGGCGGATCGCCATCGACGAACATCACGGCACCGATCGTGTCGAAGCCGTCGACGCGGAGTTGCCCCGAACCGGTCAGGTCGTGGTTGCCGATCACCAGGTGCTTCTTCGCGCCAGGTGCGTCTCGGATCCGCTGCCAGGTATGCGGACCGACGGCACGGCGCATGGCCACGTCGCCGACGAAGACCAGGTCGTCGTCGCTGCCGACCGTCGCCTCCCAGTTGCCGTAGAGGCTCGCGTCCATTTGCGCGGCATCGACAAAGGGCCGATTCGTGTAGCGGATGATGTTTTGGTGGCCGAGGTGCAGATCGGACCAGACCCATGTCGACTCGGGATGGTCGGGTTGGCAGGTGGGCAGGTCCCGACACGCCTTCAGCATGGCGCGAAACATCCGGCGGCCGTGGCGGTTGTCGCCGCCTCCGGGCCGGGATCTTGCTTCGAGTTCCGACTCGTACCGGCGTTTGAGAGCCCGCGCGTCCACTCTCTAGAAGTGATCCGGGCAATGCGGCGCGTGGCGGGTGCGGAACATCGCATCGGCCCGGATCACCGCGTCACGGTCGCCGTCGAGCAGCCCCCAGCTAGCAAGCTCCGTGGCGGAGCGGAAGCCGGTGAACAGCGACGCCAGCGCCTTGGCGTTGAGACGGATGTCCGGCGACTCGTTGGTCGAACGTGCATGCGCGCCTTCGGCGCTCGTCTCGAGCCGCCAGACGCCGTCGTTCCAAGGGGTCAGCGGGTCGGGCTCGATACCGACGGCGAGGTCGGCCGTGATGTCGTAGCCCCGCCCGGCAAGGGCCTTGGGTGCGTCGACGATTCGGAACCAGGCACCCTCGCGGTCCCGGGCATGGAGCAGCCGGGGCTCGAGGAAGAACTCCAACGCGGGATCGTCCGCTGGCGCGCCATTCCACGCGACCCGGCCGACGAGATCGTGGCGCGCCACGAAGCTCCAAAGGGAGCGGTAGGCATCCTGGTCGAGCCAGACCAACTCGCGCACTTTGAGCTCTTGGTCGCGCGACGAATGGTCCACCTTGTCCGAGCGGAGTGTATAGACCACGTAGCCCGTCGCCCGTCCGCTTTCGGCGTGGCATACCGCAATCCACAGCGGGCCGTCCGCCTCCACGGGCTCGAGGACGTTATTGAGCCACAGGTCCTTCGCACGGTGGATATAGCAGGTTCGCTCGGCGATGAACTGGATGTAGATCGCCTTGATGATGTCGTAGCCCGTATCCGCCTCGACCCGTTCGACTCGGCCGCTACCGCCGTCGCCGTCGTGGAATCGGATGTCGACGGTGTCCACCGCGTAGTGGCGTCGCAGCGTCGTCATGGCGTAGCCGTAGCGTTGATAGATCGCGGCTTGGGAGGCCCATAGCGCGGCCACCGGTTGCCCCGCATCGCGCATCCGGGCGAGGGCCTCGGTGTGGATCCGACGCACCAGCCCCTGGCGGCGATACTCGGGCTGTGTGCCGACTGTGGACACCCCGGCCAAGGGCATGGCAATCCCGTTCGCGCGCATGGTGAAGGGGAGGGTCGAGAAAGTCGTCGCCAGCTTGCCGTCGTCGAACGCGCATAGCGTCCATTCCGGGCGGGTCACCCTGGCGATGAGGTTGTCGGGACCGTCCCCGAAGGCGCCCCCGTAGACGTAGCCGCCGAGAATCCCGAACTCCGCCATCTCTTCGGCGGTCGCTTGACGGATTTCGATGCCCATGGTGGGTGGATTGTAGCTTGATCGTGGTTGGCCGTGGTTGGCCTACGCGAAGGAGCAGTGGATCCCCCTGCCGGGCGACGGTGAGGTCTGGCCCCGGGCAGTGGCGACCACCGGCCGAGACGTGTCCGTGGTGCTTCGCAATGGGGCGCCCGCAATCCTCCTGTCGCCGGGGCGACACGACGTACGCGGCGGTTTCGCCTGGGACGAACGACCGGCGACCCTCGCCGTGCCCCGGGAAAGCGGCCTTCTGAGCCTGACGGTGGACGGCCAGCGGATCGTCTTGCCAAGGATCTCCGATCAAGGCGTTTGGCTGGGTCGGGGCGAACAGGTCGCGAAGGCTCGGGACACCTTGGTGACCAACGTCTATCGACGCCTCGACGATGACGTCCCCACCCGGCTACTCACAGTGTTCGAGATCGATGTCGCAGGGACGGTTCGCGAGGAACGCATGGGGCCGGTGCTCCCGGAGGATTTCGTTCCGCTGTCGCTCGCCAGCGAACTTCCCGTGCAGCTTTCGCCCGACGGCGGTCTGCGCGTTCAAGTGCGTCCCGGCGCCTGGCGGGTCACGCTTGGCGCGCGCGCGAGGGGTGTGGTCGACAGAGTGACCCTTCCGCAACCCGCAAACAACCTGCCCGATCAGGAGGTGTGGGCCTACTAGGCAAATGCGCAGCTGCGTGCGACCCTGCCGCAAGGGCCGCGCACCGTGGACCCGGAGCAGGTTGGCTCGCGCTGGCCCGAACCTGTGGGCGTGGCTGAACCTGCTCGCGGCCGTCGCCCTGGTCCGGGTCGCACCCCGGGGACGCCTGCTGCGGGTGGCGCAGAGCTATCGGCTCGCCTCGTTCGCGGTGCTGCTGCTGTTCCTCGTGCCTTTCCTGCTCGGTCAGATCCGCATCGCCGTCTTTCCCCAGCTCGAGCCGCTGGCTCACCGGCAGGGCCATGCCGAGACCTGGGGGCTGTTCGAGATGCTGGTCGGTAGGACTCCGCCTGCTCCCCGAGATGTGCTGAAAGACGAAGTTGCACTCCAGGCAGAGCGGCACATCGAGGAGGTTGTGATCGTATCGGCCTCTGCGTTCCGGCGCTACGATGAGAACGCGCTGTTGCAGGCAGGCCCCGGCAGACCGGATTGGGAATGGACCTCGTACCCGCTGTCCTGGGACGGCCCCGTGGACGCCGAACGCACGATGCGCTTGGTGATCATGCCCGTTTGGCTGGTCGCTGAGCTGCGCTTAGTGGCGGTCTGTGCGCGCGGGTCGTTCGCGGCGCTGTTCGCCTACGACATCTTCGGCGCACGCTGGAAGTGGCCGCCGAAGATCGCGCTGAGGTCGACCGGGGCGACGGCAGCCGTCGCCGTGTTCGCCGTTGTTCTTGCCGGCGGCGAACGCGCTTGGGCGGATCCGCCGCCCGCAGCGGTGCTCGACGAACTGAGGCAGCGTCTGCTTGCGGCGCCGTCGTGTGCGCCGCGCTGCGCGGAGATCGTCGACGCGGATGTCGTCGTCGAGGAAGACGAGATGACGGTCCGCTTGGTCGTCCACGCCGTGGAGGACGTGGCGGTGCCCATGCCGGGTAGCGCGCAAGGCTGGCGGCCGCAACGCATCAATGCCGGGCAGGCCGACATGGCCGCCCATCGCGACTCGGACGGCGTGTTGCGGGTGCGGCTCGATGCGGGTCGCCATGAACTTGCGCTGCAGGGGTCGCTGCCACCGGGCGACACCGTGGAGATCCCGTTCCCGGCCACGCCTCGTTCGATTGCGGCGCGCTCGGACCACTGGTTCGTCGCGGGAGTCCGAAACCGAACACTCGTTGCGGACGCGCTCAACCTGACACGACTGCAGGCAACCGGCCTGCAAGAGACCGGTGTCTCGGGCAGGCTTTCCGGGATTCCCTCGAACTCGACATGCCAAGCATTGCCGATGTCGAATTTCCAGACCTCCCGCCACGGTTGGTCCGTCGGCGCCGTCAACGTCATCGATTCGCGCGGCGCCGGGTGGCGGGTTGCCGTGTTCCATCCCAGACCGGGAGAGACGTTGAATGTCACGGTCTCCCGTCCCGAGGCGGTGGCCGGCGGCACGCTCGCGTTCGACCACGTGGCTGTCCACACGGCGGTGGGTGCCCACCAGCGTCGCTCGGTGATGGACGTTCACTATCGGAGCACCCAGGGAACCAGCCATCGCCTCCGTCTCCCTCCGGCAGCCGATTTCGAGTCCGTGACCATCGACGGGGATTCGGAACCCGTCGTGGCGGTAGACGGCGAACTCACGGTGCCGATCCTGCCGGGAGAGCACACGCTCTCGGTCGCGTGGAACGAGACCGCGGAGCCGGGTTTCCGCTTGCGCACGCCGGAGGTGGAACTCGGAACGTCGTCCAGCAACGTCGTCTCCGCCATGACGATCCCGTCGAACCGGTGGCTGATGTTCACGACCGGCCCGACCCTAGGTCCGGCCGTGCTCTACTGGCCGGAACTGATTGCCCTGATCCTCGCGAGCCTGATCGATCTGCCCGTCGGATCACTTCCAATCCGGTGTTCTTAGATCCCCAGATCCTTCGTGTTGTAGTCGCGGATGACGCGTTCGTAGGTTTCAGGGCCCCAGCGGTAGTCGTCCTCCAGACCCGTGAAGGGCTGGTAGCGGTACGGTTCCTCGTCGGGGAATCGCTGTCTTCTCGCGTCGATGCCGACGGCGATGACCGCGGAACGGTCGAAGATCCGCTGCTCGTCGTAGACAACGCTTTCCTCGGTGCCGAGCCCGCCCTTGGCACCGAGGACGGATGCCCGTCGGTGGAAGCCGAACGTGAGGGAGACGCGCAGGTCGGGCGACGTGTTGGCGAACGAGCAATGCAAGGTCTGGCGGTTGACCATGGTGACGTCGCCGGGCCTGCAGATCAGCGGCACCGCGCCGGGAAGGCGCTCCGAGCCGCCGTTCTTCTCGACCATCGCCTTGATGTCGAGTCTGCCCTTCTTGTGCGTACCCGGCATGACCCATAGGCAATTACCGGGCGTCGTCGGATAGAGCTGGACCTGGAAGTTGAATCCGTGGATGCCCTCGTTCCAGTTGGGGGACTTCCAGTGAGTGATTCCGTCCTGATGCCAGGCAACTGAGCCACCGAGGCCGGGTTGCTTGATGAAGATCGCGTCGTTGAACGGCGTGAAATCGGGGCCGTTGATGTTCTCGGCGATGGCGAGGAGCTTCGGGTGTCCGTACAGCCGCAAGCCGGATTCCATGTGCTGGCACATCCCGTACGCCATGTGCACCACCTCTTCCGGCGCACTCTCGCCCGGGTCGGGTTCGACCATCTTGGCGGGGTGGCGGCCACCAAGCTGGTTCGTGCCGCCTACCGGGTCGCTCAATGGCTTGATGAACGTGAACGCGGATCGCTTGAAACCGGCACCCAACGCCGGACGGCCCGCCGCGTCCACTTCCGCACCGCGGTGGACGGGCGCGCGTTCGAGCATCCGCGCCATGTCGGTGCGCAGTTCGGCGATCTCCTGGTCGTCGATCACGTTCTCGAAGACGTAGAAGCCGTGTTCCCAGTAGGCGGATAGGATTTCATCGGCGAGGGCGAAACCCGTCGAGAAACGGACGGGACCCCGATTGCCGATCTCACCGGCGCGTTGCTCGCCTGCGCGGATGTAGTCCGCCATTGCGGCCGCGTGTTCCGCGACGGACGGCCGCATCGCTTCGGCGGTCTCTTGCATGGTTTCCAGTCTCCCCGTGCCGACACCTTACCACTTCCGCCGTGCGCCGACTCCGCCCGGCCCGGCTACGGTTGGTCGCGTCCGAAGAACTCGCGAACCGTCTCATCGGCTATACGCCGCAGGAACTCGGCGGTTTGCCTGGGCACTTCGCCGAAGTAATCGTATTCGATGCCGACGACCGACCGCCCGTAGATGCTCTGGTAGACCACGCACGCTGCCAGATACGTGCCGAGCATGTTGGGATGCGTGCCGTCGAAGGCCTCGTGCAGCGCGATTTCCGGGCGCTCGCCGTAGGCGCGTTCGAAGGCGAGCCCGACGGGGACAACCAACGCCCCGAGTTCGTTGCCGGCCGGCATGTAGCTCCGCCGGATCTTGTCGAACATCCCGGGGTCGTACATGGCATGCGGTTTCACGTAGGCGTGAATCATGTAGAGGGCGACCTCGGCCCCCGCAGCGCGGATCCTGCGGCCCAGTTCAATGGCCTTCGCATGGAATTCGGCACGGGCGTCCGGGGTCAGCACCTCCCGGCTTCCACCCTGCAGAATCACCAACTCGAACGGCTCGTCGATGCCGAGCCGGCCCGGCTGGAGCAGGCCGTCGACGTCGTGATGGGAGAGGCGCGAGCCGCTGATCGTTGCGGACTTGTACTGGTATTCGCCTGGGCCGTGCGGGCCGACCTCCTCCGCAATGCGTTTGACGTGATTGTGCAGGCTGTCGTTGTAGTACAGGTAGCTGTTGCCGACGAAGAGGACGCGCGTCGGTGCCTGGTTCTCGAGTCGCTGCGCCGAAGGCGTGAGTTCTTGATCCGGCTCAACCGCAAGTGCGCCAGGCACCAGCGCGAGGAGCATCGACGCAGACCAGGCGGGCGAGCGGGCGATTCGGATCACGGCGCCCGCTCGGTTGTCTCGTCTTCGATGGCATAGAGCGGCTCAAGGCCGGCCAGGCCGGACAGCATCCGATAGATCTCAAGAATCCGTTGCCGATCGGTACCCGTCTCCCCTTCCGTCATGAAGTGCCCGTAGAGGGACCGTAAGGCGTCGACGACGACGGCCTGGGCGGTGAACGGGTCGACGACGAGGCTCCAGCCGAGGTCCCGCCAAGCGTCGGCTCGGCGGGTGTCGAGGGAACTGATGGTGGCCAATGGCCCGTTGATGCGTTTCGGCGCGTCGGACCATTGCGCGTCCGTCGCCGGCATGAGCATCAGCATATCGGCGCCGGCTTCGCGGTAGAGGTTGGCGCGTCGAACGGTGTGCTCGAAGGATTCGTTCCTGACCGCGCCGGTGCGGGCGATCACGACGAAGTCGGCGTCGTTGCGGGCGCGGACGGCGTGTTCGACCTTGGCCGCCATTTCCGCCGGTGCGACGAGGTGTTCGATACCCCGGTGGTGGCTGACGCGTTTGGGCGCGACCTGGTCTTCGATCTCCACGGCCGCCGCCCCTGTGGCCTCGATCTCCCGGATCGTGCGCGTCATATGCACGGCGTCGCCGAAACCCACGCCGGCGTCCGCGATCACCGCCACCTCCGAACGGGCCACCACACGTCGCGTGGCGTGGACGAGTTCGTCGAGCGTGAGAAGCGCTTCGCTTACGGCATGTGCATAGCCGAGCGCCCCGCCGCTGAGGTAGACGGCCTGGAAGCCTGCCTGCTCGGCGATTCGCGCCATGAGTGCGTCGAGGGCGAGGGGCGCAAAGACGATCTCGCCGGCATCGATGGCGGCACGCAGACGGCTTCGGACGGACATCGGCGGAATCCTAAGCGATCTCCCGGTACGCCGCGAGTCGGGTATGCTGACCGAGCTTCGGCACAAGGGGGAAACGGCGCACCGATGGCACACGGGTTTCTGCTGGACCGGCTTGGCCGCATCGCGGCGCATGTCGACCGGTACGTGGAGGGAGGCCGGTACCCGGGCGCGATGTGCCTCGTATCCCGCGGGGGCGAAGAGGCCTTCTTCCACCAGTCGGGCTTCGCGGACGTCGAACGCAGTCGGGCGATGACGCGGGACACGGTTCTGCGGCTCTACTCGATGACCAAGCCGATCACGAGTTCGGCGCTGATGATGCTCTACGAAGAGGGGCTTTTTCAGCTTGACGACCCCGTGGCGAAGCACATTGAGACCTGGGCCAACCTCACGGTCTTCGATCGGGGCGGCGAAGAACAGTACGTCACAGTCAAGCCCGATGCGCCAATGACGATCAAGCACCTTCTCACCCACACGTCCGGGCTGACCTACGGTTTCATGAACGAGCACCCGGTGGACGCCATGTACCGGCGTCAGCAGGTCACCGGAGACGGCACCTTGGCGGACATGGTCGCGAAGCTTGCGAAGATCCCGCTCAAGTTCTCGCCCGGGACGCAATGGAACTACGGGGTCTCCACGGACGTTTGCGGCTTCCTGGTTGAGCACTTCTCGGGCCAGGCGCTCGACGAATTCGTTGCGGACCGCATCACCGGGCCTTTGGGCATGAAGGACTCGGGTTTCCATGTCCAGCCGGGGGGCGCGGATCGTCTGGCGGCTTGTTATCAGCACACCGGGCCGGGCGCCTACCGGTTGCAGGACGATCCCGAGGGATCGCGCTACCACACGCGTCCGACATTCTTCTCCGGCGGCGGCGGGATGGTCGGCACGATCGACGACTACCACCGCTTCGCTCTCATGCTGCGCGGCAAGGGCGAGCTTGACGGCGTGCGCCTGCTGGGCCGCAAGACAGTCGAGTACATGACGATGAACCACCTGCCGAGAAACTGCGATCTCGCCGCCATGGGTCAGCCGGTATTCAGCGAGACGTCCTACGAGGGCATCGGGTTCGGCCTCGGCTTTTCCGTGGTCGTCGACCCGGCGGCAGCGAGCGTGCTGGACTCGCCCGGCGATTTCGCTTGGGGCGGTGCCGCTAGCACGTATTTCTGGGTCGACCCCGTGGAGGATTTGATCGTGATCTTCGCGACCCAGCTTCTGCCTTCCTCCGCCTACCCGATACGGCGGGAGTTGAAGACCCTCGTCTACCAGGCGTTGGCGTGATGGCTGATCGCGTCAACAGCGCCATCCGGCGTCTCGCCAACGACGAACCGGCCTTCTACATCGGCAGCCACGCGGGTGCCGAACTCGGCTTCGAGGCGGGCGTTGCCGCGGCCGATACCTGGGCCGACTACCTCAACATCGGCATGGAACATGGGCCGCTGGACTTGGCGGGACTCGATCAGTTCATGAAGGGCATGGCCTCTGTGCGCACGCCGACGCCGGCGGTTCTGGTGGAACTGCCGTTCGAGGGCCGCAACGTTGACATCGTCCATGCGAACGCCTGGCAGATCCGCCAGCTACTGACGCTAGGCGTACACGGCTTTCTGCTCTGCCACGCGGAGACTCCAGAGGCCGTTGCGGCGGTGGTGGAGGCGATGCGCTACACCTTCCGCGGCGGCACGCGCGGTTCCGGCGGTCAAGGCGTTGCAAGTGCGATCTGGGAAGTTTCCCCGGCCGAGTACCTAGACCGTGCGGATCCATGGCCGCTGAACCCGAACGGCGAATTGCTCCTTGGCCTCAAGATCGAGAATCGTCGCGCCCTGGAAAACGCTTATCTGACCACGGCGGTTCCGGGTGTCGCGTTCGCCGAGTGGGGTCCGGCGGACATGTCGATGTCGCACGGATTCCGTGGGGTGCGCGACGACTTCCAGCGTCCCGAACTGCAGGCCGCCCGGCAACGTGTCTTCGATGCGTGCAAGGCTGCCGGTATTGCCTTCCTGGATAGCTGCACCGAGGAGAACCTGGCGGCCCAGTTGGCAGCCGGGGTGCGCATCAGCGGCGGTACGCCACGGCTCAAGGAGCTTGCTGCCGAACTGCTGGCCCAGGGCTGACGGTGGGCCGCTGATCGGGTGGTCGGTTGTGCGTGAACTCGACAATCCGGCCTGGCACGCACTCAGCGGGGAACAGCGCGCGTTCGGCATGGTCGGCGGGCGGGCGGCGCGCTATCTACCCGACATCTCGCCGATCGCGGCCGTCGCGGATCAGAGCACCGAAGCCCTTGTTGAACTCGCGGGCTTCGTCGATCCCGGACGATTCGTCGCGGTGTTCGCACCGGGCGAAGTGCCCGACGACCTTTGGCGGCTGGCGGCAATGGCACCGCTCTCGCAGTGGGTGTGCCCCGAGACGCCCGTCGTCGAGGCGGAGATCGACTGGGTCGAACTCACGGATGCCCGGGCGGACGAAATGCTCCAACTGGCGCAGGCAACGGATCCGGGTCCGTTCGAGGCTCGCACCAATCGGCTGGGCGACTACATCGGCGTCATACGGGATGGAAGACTGGTCGCCATGGCCGGTGAGCGGATCTGCCTCGAGGGCTACCGGGAGGTGAGCGCCGTGTGCACCGACGAGGCGTATACCGGGCGCGGTTTCGCCCAAGCCCTGGTGTTGGAGATCGTGCGGCGACAGCAACGCGCCGGTTGCGTACCGTTCCTGCACGTCAGGACCGGCAGCCCTGCGGAAGCACAGGCCATCCACGTCTACCGGAAGTTGGGATTCGAGAAGCGGGGCGACTACGCCATGACGATACTGGTGAGGAAATGAGCGAAGAGACCTCCTCCATCGACGAATCGCCCACGGCCTCTCTGGAGCGCCGAAAGTCGCCGTGGTCCATCGCGTTCCGACTCGCCACCTGGATCCTGGCGGCGGGCTGTTTCTACCTCGTCTATACCAAGATCGAGGAGGCCGCCGCGCGCAAAGACCTCAACGCTTGGCAATACCTGGTCGAGTTCTTCGGCGATGCCAACTGGCTGTTCTGGCTCGCGCTGATGATTCCCTATTCGGTGTTCTTCTTCATGGTGGACAGCCACGTCACCTGGCGCGTCGTGCGCTGGTTCAACGCGCCGCAGTTGAAGTTCACCAGCATGCTGCCGATTCGCGCCAGCGCCTACATCCTGTCGTTGGTCAACGAGCAGGTGGGCAAGGGTGCGATGACGCTCTACCTGCTGCGTCACCACAAGGTGCCGGGCTGGCGGGCGCTGTCCAGCATGATCCTGCTGGGCCTGATGGAGATATTCCAGCTACTGCTGTTCTCGGCCATCGGCGTCGCCCTGAACTTCCACTTGGTGGTCGAGGCGTCTTCCCAGTGGCCGCTCGACATCATCCTGCCCGCGGTCATGATCTTCGCCTTTGTCTACCTGCCGCTGCACATCGCGTATTTCCGCACCGGCGAAGGCGGCCTGCGCGAGAAGCCCATCCTGACGGCGTTCCGGCAGGCCCGCCCGGTCCACTACTTCCTGATCGTGCTGTTCAAGGCACCGAACCTCATCGGCGCGGTCATCGTCTACACCTTTGCGCTGGATCTCTTCCAGGTCGAGGTCAGCCTGGGACAGATGCTGGCCTTCCTGCCGGTGATCTTCCTGGCGGCGGCCCTGCCCCTGCCGTTCCATGCCGGTGCGCTGGTGCTGTGGACCGTGCTGTTCCCCGACTACCCTGAGGTCGCCGCCTTCAGCCTCGTCATGCACACCTTCTTCGTGGTGTTCAACGCGACGATCGGCGTGATGTTCCTGCCCCGGGCGAACCGGGAGTTGTTCGGGTGACTTGGTCTGACGGGTGGTCAGATATAGTCCTACGAATCATCTATGAGATCTAAGGTGATGGCGGGGTTGTTTACTCTGATCGCGGACGGACGAGGGGATTTGCGGTCGCTGTTGCGAGGCGATTGCCGCGAGCTTGGGGTTGTCGTGGTCACCCCGACCAGTGCCTCGGCGAATTGGGCACCCAACAAATGATCGAGATCTCCTCACAGGAGGCCACTCTGCCAGCGTCTAGTAAGGATCACCGGGGGAGGCTACCGGCGGATGGCCCACGCAGTTCGCCGTTAGCCACCCAGAGGACGCGAATGTCCCTGTCGACTTCAAGGTAGTGCTCAATCCAGGGCTCTTTCGTGGGTTTTCTTGAGAAAAGAAGCCACAGCGAAACGTCGTCGAGATCTTCGCGATACCTGTACTCGTAGAGTTGGGCGACACCGGCTCGCATCTGGTGGATCTCGTTGTCATTCGAAAGGCTCTTGACCTCGAACAGTAGGGAGTGGCCTTGGGGCAGCCGACAGTGTGCGTCCACATGACGATTCTCTAGGACCTCGAAACCCCGTTCTTCCAAAACCCGCCGCAGGATCCTGAATTAACCCCTCGTGGGTCGCACTAGCCCAAAGCTGTTTGCGGCGCATCGCCTCCTGCGATGAGCCTTTGCGCTGCGCTGTTCGTCGAGTCAGAGGTTGGTTAGAGGTCCGAGAGCCGATCGGCTTTGCGCCCGCGATGGACCGACCTTCGTCTCTAAACGCCCTGATAGCGTTATCCAGGGTATCGACAAATCCGCCGCCGAAAATGTCTTCAATCGCGCGAGCCGACGTTTGGTTCCCGATCCCTTGGCCGACCGCTTTGCGCAGCTCAACTAGTCGATCCTCCCATTGCTTTGCCTCCGCATACGACGGTTTACCCAAGGCAAGCCATACGCGAAACCAGCAGGGCTGGTTTCGGCGATAGCATTGAACGAACAGCCCTTTGGTGCCCGAGATCGCTGTCTCGACTTCCGAAGTCGAACCGAGGTTGGTACGCCCTCGGTTGAGGGGTCCGCGCCGGATGAACTCAGTCAGGCACTCCAAGGCGCCCAAGTACTCTTCGCGCCGACGATCATGCAGGTGTTCGAAGCCGAACTCGTCGCCGAGTCTCAACAGGCGTCGATCAGGCAACACGTCGAGGATACGCGCAAACATCTCTCGACCAAGTTCCGGCACCGCATCTCGTTCGCGGACCCTGAACTCGCACATCCATCCGTCGGGGACGTCATCGCTCGACGCCCGGCATCGTCCGTTCTCTAGCGGACCACGTACAACAACGTGGATCCTGTCGCCGATGGAAAACCTGGGACCGTCCATCCGAACTCGCAACAAGCGGACTGGCAGATTGTGCCACGGCGTCCACCGCCACCGCATTGTGCTCCGCCTGGTCCGGTTAGCGGTCATTTGTGAGCAATCGCACGTCGGCGAGTTGGTCTGGTTGACGACGCTGGTCGGAATATGGACCATATTTGGTCTGTCCGTAATGGGAGTGTTTGTGCATGAAGTTGTCGTCGCGGATCAGACCGATCAGCTACCTTAAGGCGAACACGGCAGAGATCGTTCGTCAGTTGGGTGAGGTCAAGGAACCGATGATCATCACGCAGAATGGCGAGGCAAAGATCGTCGTTCAAGGCATCGAGTCGTACGAGGAGACAGAAGAGACGCTCGCTCTCCTCAAGATCCTCGTTTTGGGTAAGCGGCAGGTCGCTGAGGGAAGGCTGACGCCAGCGGTCCGAGTGCGGGACAAGATCCGCCTGCCACCATCGTCTGAGTAGATGACCATTGAAGTCTTCCTGACCGACGATGCGGTAGACGACCTCCAAGACATAGCCGACTACCTAACTGCCACTGAGTCGGCAGACGTGGCAAGTCGCGTTGTCGGCAAGATAGAGGAGGCGTACCTCAGAGTCGCAGAATTCCCCAATCGGGGAGCGATTCCGCACGAACTAACGGAACTTGGCATGCGCGAATTCCGGCAGGTTCTCTTCAAGCCCTACCGAATCATCTACGAGGTCGTAGAGGATCGCGCAGTAGTCTATGTGATCGTTGATGGGCGACGAGACCTGCGGACCCTCCTGCACAGGCGATTGTTGCGCTAGGGACGCTCGATTTCGGCCTGACTGAATTCCCGAACGACCGACGGGTCGAGGCCGCTTCGCACGAGCGGTTCCCAGCTATGGATGGGCATGTCCTCGAGCAAACCGAGCAGCTCTTTGCGTATCGCATTGCCTTTGCCCGGCTCTACATTCGCTAGGCGATTCAGCGAGTCGAGGGCCAGGCCGACGCTGAACACGTTTGCGTCGGTTCGCACGATATCGACTAGGGCCGCGACGGTTGGTTCGAGTCCATCTCGGAGTAGCGCAGCGCCGTGCGAGCACAGGACGACCATGGACGTCAGCGCGTTCTCGCGCACCGCCGAACGCACGCGCTTGAACCGCTCGGTGCTGTAGTTGATGCCGATGCCCTCGCAGACATCGCATTCGTCGGTGGGACGCACGAATTTGATGCTGCGGTCCTGGGCAATGTTCATGCCCAGCCGGTTCTCCTCCCGCGCTAGCGATTCCACGAGTGCGTTGACGCATTGCCCAATGAGGTCTTGGCCAATGCCCGAGGCGACGGCCCGGCGACCCAAACAGCCGACCGCGTTCGCCGCGACGGATCGGACGTAGACCGATGGGTCGTTGGCAAGATTATCAGCTACCGCGTCGAGAACCCGTTCGTTCAATGGGGCGACGTCGCCAAGTCCGTAGATACCGGCCTTGCGGACCCACTTGACCGCCGATTCGGTGGCATCGAGGAACACGTCCGTTGCCTCCGATCCGAGCGCCACGAGACCGTAGGTCGCGGCGCGGCGCACGCTTTCGCGCTCGCCGTGCAGTGCCTCCCCCAACAGCCGCAACGTGGCGTCCGCGTCTGCACTGGACGCGAGCTTGTAGGCGGCCCCGATGCGGTTCGTTTCCGCCGCCTCGCCCTTCGCATACAGTTGTGTGGCAAGTCGTTTCGGGTCGCGGTCGGCAACTCGTCCTGGAGGCCGGCCGGTGTGAAGCCAATGATGGTGGTGCCGCCACAGGACGGTCGCGTCGTCCGGTGCCCGGGACAGGTCCACGCGGGTCATGTCGTCGATGCCCAATGCCCGCCAATCGACCTCGTCCGGTGCTTTACCGTCGGGTTCGGTTGTCCGGTAAAGCCAGAACCGCCACATGAAACGTGGCGTGTCTTTCCACGTCCTCCAGTCGTCCCGGCGATGGTTGCCCCGGTGGAACAGGTTGTGCGAGTAGAGCACCACGCTGCCGGCCTTGAGCGGGCACGCTTCGAACGGCACGACCAGCGGCCAGCCGGTGTTCGCCACGGCTTGCCGCATGCGACCGTCGTGCGCCGTCCGCCGGTTCACGATGGCCTCGACGTCGTACGCTGAGTTCGGCCCACTTACCGGGAGGCGCTCCATCCCGCCGACTTGGTAGCCGAAATCCAGGTGATCGGCACCGGCGAAGTTGTCGTGGTTCTCCTCGTGGTTGAAGGTCCAGTATTGGGAATAGGGGATCACCGCGGTGGGGCCGTTGTCGTCGCGCACCGCCTGCGGGTAGTAGAGCATCTCGATCTGGATGGCCTGATGGTGACGATGCTTGCGAAGGTTGTACGGACCGTTGTCGTCCTTGTGCCAGTGCTGGTCCCGGGAACCGCTGGGGAACGGCGTGTTGTGCGTGAACGGCACGATGGCCCAGTTCTTTCCGACCAGGGCGTCGCAGGCGGCGACGACGCCCGGCGAGGTGATGACGTCGAGAATCTCGGGGATCAACGAGGCGGTGATGTAGCGACCGGCGTTGAACGCCTCGCGTTCCTTCTCGTAGATCGCCTCGTGAATGTCGAGCGGGATGCCGAGGGTCTCGGGTGCCAACGCCACGATGCCACGGCTCGCGAAATCCCGCAGCAGGCGATCAGGCGTCGTATAGGGCAGTTCGCCGTCCGTCGCGGTCCCCGCGATGCCGGATTGCCTCGACATCGGTGTGTGTCGCTAGCGGAGGGTGACCGCCGTGCCGCTCGCCGCGACCATGAGCATGCTGCCCCCTTGGCCTACGACCTCGTAGTCGAGATCGATGCCGACCACCGCGTGGGCACCGAGACGCTCGGCGGCCACGGCCATTTCCTCGAAGGCGATCTCGCGCGCCTTTTGCAGTTCCTTTTCGTAGGCGGCGGATCGACCGCCGACGATGTCGCGGATACCCGCGAAGAAGTCCCGGAAGATATTGGCGCCGATGATGGCCTCGCCGGTGACGATGCCGCGATAGTCGCCGATGGTCTTGCCTTCGATGCTGGGTGTGGTGCTGAGGATCATAGTCGCGCAAGCTCGTGCGGCCCAAACCGTTAAGCATGGACCGGCGGCGGGTGGCGATTCAACTCGCATTTGAGAACGCTACCGACGCGAGCCCTGGGAAGAGTTTCGCGACAGGAACGCGTGAGTGATCAATCAATACGTTAGCTTGACGAACAGATGGCGTCACACTTACGAAACGGCTGTCCCGTAATCAGCCACCGCTCACCGCTGCAGCCGAGCCTTGCCAACGGTCACTCTGCTTGTTGGTGACGCAGAAGAGGCGACTCAGCGCGTCGACCGGGCTGACTCGGCAGCTACCCCTGCTGCCGTGTTGCCAAGCGTTCCAGAGCCAGATCCACTAGCCGGTCGTCGAAAATGCGAGTCTTCCTTTGTTGTCCGCGGCCCCAGTGCCTTATGCCGTCCCATACATCGTCCACCGTTGCCCTCCGACCGCCTCGTTGCAGAAGCCAGTCCACTGTGGACAACACCTCCATTCCAAGCGGCGATTCGAAGCCTCGAATTGTGTCGGTTGCCCAAGCCAACGCTGGCAGGTAGCTTTTCCCTAAAGACCGCATGTAGGAATCCACATAGTGCTTTTTCTCTATGTTGAACCAGATTTCGCTCTCTGGCTTTGCGTCACTCAAGCGACGCTCGCACCGTAGGTAGCTCCCATCCAACGCGTCGAGCAAGAATCGCAATCTATCCGAATAGGGTCCGTAGATGTTGGCTCGAAACTCTAGGTTCAGTGGATCATCGACCCCTGTTTGCCGTGCGCCACGTCCGATGAACCACGCAAGTTTCTGAACCTCGAGTACACTACATCCCAAGCCGAGTATGCAGTAGCGCCGCACCATTTCCGCAACCATCGCGCGTGCTGGCGTCAATTCCTCGACACCCCGTTTCTTGGTGACGTTCTGGTATCTCTCAGTCGGCTCGTACACTGTCGCGTGCAGTCCGTCGATGCGAGCCAGCGCCGATTCGATCACCGGTTTCACGACGACCCAATCCAAGCCGCCGTTTCCGCAGCCGAGTGGCGGGACCGCGATGGATCGGATCCCATGGGACTCGATCACTCTACGCAGATCCTCCATCCCTTGCTCGATCCATACGAGCCGTGTCCTTGATCGCCAATGGTCCTTGGTCGGAAAGTTCACGATCCACTGCGGCCCCCCCAGTTCGATGTTTTCGGTCACAAACATCTCGCCGAGGCGCACATCGCCTCGCTTGCATGCCGCCGCGTAGGCTCTGAAGTTCTCCGGGAACCGTTCCTTGAACATCAACGCGATGCCTTTTCCCATCACTCCAACGGTATTCACAGTATTGACGAGCGCATCTACGTTCGCTTCGAGTAAATTGCCGTGTTCGAACTCAATCATCAGAAATACACTTGCGGTTCCACCACCACACGAACGTTGGCGCCAGCCTCCTCCGCCATTGTCCTTATCCGATCAGCCTGCTTCGACCTCCTGCATGCGATCCCGCGCAGCTGGTCTAACGGCAGGTGTCTATGCACCAACGCCTCAGCCTGATAACGTTCCATCTTTTCCGGCTCGTCGTAGTCGCGCTTAAAGTCTCGGTTCCGCAGCCTCGGCCAATCTAGGCAGTCTAGTTCGTCTAGGGAATCATGGAACTCTGCCCTTTCCAGCGCCGCGTGGCGGTCGGTAAAGAGGAATCCCGCGTCGTGTTTGTCAGCCAGCTCGCGAAGAGACGCGACCAAGACGACAAGGTCACTCGACGTGGAAACGGCGATTCTCCGCCGCGACCAAATCACCCTCCGGAACAACCTGCGT
>JAPOYW010000456.1:22270-31224 GCA_026706425.1 Gammaproteobacteria bacterium | reverse complement strand
GTTTCGACCTCGCTGAGGCGCATCAGAATGCTCCCCGGGCCGCTATGGGCCAGACCGCCTCCAACACGCCGTTTCGCGTTGCGTAGACGAAGTCGTGGAGCGCGAACACCGTGGCGACGTCCGCCGGGACGAGTTGCAGCCAGTCGCCGATGGCGAAGGAGTCATCGGCAGGAAACGAGACGACGCCGTGTTCGGCGCTTCCGGCCGACGCCGTGCAGCGTGGCCGCCCAGGCAACCGCGGGTCGCCGAAGTCGCGACCCACGGCTTTCTGGCCGGCATCGAGGATCGCGCGCCCCGGTTCGGGGGCGCCGACGACACGGGCCGAGACGGTGACTGCACCCTCGAACCAGTCTGCGCCGACGAGTGGCCGGTCTGCCTCGAATACCACGCTTGCCGTTGCGATTGCCTTGACGCGTCGATGAGACTCGGGGGTGACGAGAGGTCTGAGGATTCGAATGTCGTCGAATCCGGCGGCGGCGAATATCTCGGCCTCGGCGATGCTGCGCACGGCGATGCCCGAGACACCCGGCGACGCGACCTGAATGCATGCGATGGCTGGTGTCTTGTGGACCCAGGCCTCGGCGCGGCCAGGTTGCGCTGGATCGGACAGCCGGGAAGCGTTGGCGTCGAAGGTTGCCAGATCGAATAGCAGGGCGGGCGTGTCGAGTTCTTCGACAGGCGTACCGGTGGGCTTCTCGAGGGGTCGCTGCAAGGGGCTAGTGCGTCTCGTGGTTACCCGAGCGCGGCTCGTGGTTACCCGAGCCGTTCGAGAGCCGTTCGATGCGTTGTTCCAATTGCAGCCCGCGTGCAAGCATCAACAGCGGTCAAGGCGCATAGAGGTACTTGTCCGTCACCGCACCTTCCGAGGCCGAGGACACGAGCTTGGCGTACTTTGCCAACGTGCCGTGCCGGGCGTAGGGCCGGGGGCGTTGCCAGCGCCGACGGCGGTTGTGGAGTTCGCCCGCGTCGACTTCCAGGTTGATCTCACGCCGATGGGCGTCCACCGTGATGGTGTCGCCGTCCTCCACCAGGGCGATGGGACCGCCTTCGAACGCCTCGGGCGTGACGTGGCCGATTACGAAGCCGTGCGAACCGCCGGAGAACCGCCCGTCGGTGATGAGCGCCACCTCCGACGACAGGCCGCGCCCGTTGATGGCGCTGGTCGGGCTCAGCATCTCGCGCATGCCGGGACCGCCCTTGGGGCCCTCGTAGCGGATGACGACGACGTCCCCGGCGCGCACCGCGCCGTCCATGATCGCGGCCATCCCGGCTTCCTCGCCGCGAAAAACCCGGGCGGTGCCGGTGAAGCGGAGTCCTTCGTGGCCCGTGATCTTGGCCACCGCTCCTTCCGGGGCAAGGTTTCCGCGCAGGATCACCAGGTGGCCGTCGGGCTTGATGGGATCGTCGAGGGGACGGATGATCCGCTGTCCCTCGGGATACGGATCGATGTCCGCGAGATTCTCCGCCAGCGTCTTGCCGGTCACCGTCAGGCAGTCGCCGTGCAGTAGACCGGCATCCAGCAGCGTCTTCATCAGGGGTTGTATGCCACCGATGTCGATCAACTCCGACATCGCGTAGTTGCCGGCCGGCCGCATGTCCGCGAGCACCGGCACGCGTTCGCCGATCCGGGTGAAATCGTCGATGGAGAGCGGCACGCCCGCCGAATGGGCGATCGCCAGGAGGTGAAGCACGGCGTTGGTCGAGCCTTCCAGGGCCGTCGCGACCGTGATGGCGTTCTCGAACGCCTCCATGCACAGGATGTCCGAAGGCTTGATGCCGTCGCGCACCAGACGCGCCACCGCGCCACCGGCATCGTGCGCATCGCGTCGCTTGTTCTCGCTGACGGCCTCCTGGGCCGACGAGTTGGGCAGGGAAAGACCCATCGCTTCGATGGCCGATGCCATGGTGTTGGCGGTGTACATGCCGGCGCACGAACCCGGACCGGGAATCGCGGTCTGTTCGACGGCCAGCAGTTCTTCGTCGCTGACCGTACCGGCGGCGTGTCCGCCCACGGCCTCGAATACCGAGATGATGTCTCGCCTTTCGGCACCCGTCTGAATGGTGCCCCCGTAGACGAAGACGCTCGGCCGATCCAGGCGCGCCATGGCCATGGCGCAGGCCGGCATGTTCTTGTCGCAGCCGCCGATGGCGACGAAGCCGTCGAATCCCTGCGCGCCGACCACGGTCTCGATGGAATCGGCGATGACCTCCCGGGACACCAGCGAAAAACGCATCCCGGGGGTGCCCATGGAAATTCCGTCGGACACGGTGACGGTATTGAAGACGACGCTCTTCGCGCCGGCTTCGTCGGCGCCCTGGGCAGCGGCGCGCGCGAGTTCGTCGATGTGCATGTTGCACGGCGTCACCATCGACCAGGTCGACGCGATGCCGACCTGGGCCTTCGCGAAGTCTTCGCGTTTGAAGCCGACGGGGTAGAGCATGGCGCGGCTCGGCGCCTGCTCCACGCCGTCGACGACGATGGAGGAATAGGGGCGTTTGGTGTCGGTCATCGTTGCAGTTCTTTGACAAGGACGTGGGAGTTCCGGCGGTAGTTGTACAGCGCTTTGCGGTCGACGGGAAGCGTATCGACGGAGGTCTTGGCGAAGCCGTGCTCGAGGAACCAATCCACGGCCTGTGTGGTAAGGGCGAACAACCGGCGCAAGTCGGATGCGCGCGCAGCTTGTTCAACGGAGTCGAGCAAACGCGGGCCGACGGCGTCGCCCCCCACCAGGCAGGCGAGTTCCGCCGTGGTCCCGTTCAGGGGAAACAACGCGCAGCAGCCGGTGAGCGTCCCGTCGAGTTCGGCAACGAAGAAACTCTCGATTTGGCGTTCTATGAACTCCGGAGGTCTCGTAGCCAACGCGCCGGATGCTTCGAGGGGTCGCATGAGCTCGATGACCGCGCCTGCGTCGGCGGGCACGGCACGGCGGATCAACCGGTAGTCGCCATCGCTCACTTGCGTCCCTGCGCCCTCGGCGGTGAACAATTCCCTGAGCAGTACTCCGTCCTCGTCGAAGCCGATCAGGTGGGCGCGCGGCACGCCGCGCCGGCAGGCTTCGTCGAGCGCATCGAGTCGGCGTGCCGTGCGGGCGTCGTGCTCCCACGTGGTTCGAAGTTGCCTCAACTCGGCCGAGGTGAGATCGCTCCGGTCCGCGATGCGTCCGACGGCGTCGTAGACGATCAGCTTGTCCGCACCGAAGTCACCCGCGACGTCGGCGGCCAGTTGTTCCACGCCCAGAGCATAGGTTGCCCCGGTGGTCCCGTAGCCCACGGGCGAGATCAGCACGACGCTGTCCGCGCCGAGCAGGGCGCGGATGCCGTCGACATGCACGCGTCGCACGGTGCCGGCGGCCAGTTGATCGACGCCGTCGACCACGCCGATCGGCCGTGCCGTGACGAGGTTGCCGCTGGCCAACGGGATTTGACGGTCGCGCAGCGGGCTCAGGGGGATGCCTGTCGTGAACAGCGACTCGAGCCTCGACCGGGCCCTCGCGACGCCGGCCTGGATGTCGGCGAGACGACCCGGGGTCACCGGTCCGTCGGACTCGACGTTCGCGCCGTGGACGACGACCAGCCGTACGCCGAGCACGTGCAGCAAGGCCAGGTCGTGGACGATGTTGACCGCGTTGTCGGAGGCCAGCGCATCGGCACCGAGCATCACCACGAACGTCCGGCCGCCGTGGGCACGGATGTAGGGGGACGACGCCCGGAACCAGCGTGCGTAGGTCTCGTTCATGGCTACACGCAGTATCGGGCGATCAGGGCGGCGAGCGCGTCTTCCGCGGGTTCGAGTTGTGCGGCGTCCAGATATTCGTTGGGCTGATGGGCCTGGTCGATGGATCCGGGACCGAACACGACCGTCTCCATGCCCAGCGACTGGAGGAACGGTGCCTCCGTGCCGAAGGCAACGGTGCGCGCCCGGTGCCCGGATATGGACTCCAATGCCTTCACTAGCGGACCTTCCGCCGGCGTCTGGTACGGTTCGACCGGTTCGAACAGCGACCTCACCGTCGCGGGTGTGCCATCGCTTGCGGCCTCCACGCGATCGCGGAGTTCGTCGAGGATCGCCGCGGTATCCATGCCCGGGAGCAGGCGCATGTCGATCTGCAATTCGGCATGCTCGCAGATGCGGTTGGGATTGTCGCCGGCGTGCAGGCAGCCGAGATTGACGGTGGGGACGCGCACCTCGAAGGCCGGATCGACATGGCGTTCGCCCAGTTCACGCCGATAGGAAATCACCGCGCCCATCACTCGATGCATGGCGTCCAGTGCATTGTCGCCGAGAGCGGGATTGGATGAGTGGCCGGAGGATCCCGCGAGGGCAATGGAGATCATCGCGACGCCCTTGTGGGCTCGAATGGGTGCGAGTCCGGTAGGCTCGCCGATCACCGCCGCAGCCGCCGTGACCACGCCGTTCGCCGCCAGTACGCGAGCTCCGTCCATGGACGACTCCTCGTCCGAGGTGGCCACGACGGTCAGCGGTTTGTCGAGCCGGCTTTCCCGGTACCGCGCGGCCGCGGCAAGCGCCAACGGGAAGAATCCCTTCATGTCGGCAGTGCCGAGCCCGTAGAGCCTCGAGTCCCGCTCCGTCACCGCGAAGGGATCGACGCTCCACAGCGACTCGTCGCAGGGCACGGTATCCGTGTGACCTGCCAGGACCAGCCCGTCCTCGCCGCTGCCGCGTTTGGCCACTAGGTTGGCTTTCCCCGGTTTCGAGGGCAGCGGCTGCACGTCGACGTCGAAGCGGAGGTCCTCGAGCCAATTGGCGAGGTGGTGCAGAACGCCCAGGTTGCTCTGGTCGTGGGCGGCGTTGATGCAACTCACCGAGGGCTCGGCGATGAGCGTCTTGAGCATGTCAACCGGTTCGGGGATGGGCACGGAATGTCTCGCGACCACGAGGGTTGCGCATTGTGCCGGGAATGCGCACACCGTTCCATGCGATTTCGCGACGTTGGTGCGCGGGGGTACCGCCGGCGGTCGTGCCGCGTTGTTCGTTTCTCGCGGTTCGTCTTGGTTAAGGCCGAAGTCGTCGCAGGAAGTCGTCGAGACCGGTGCTTTCGAGCGCCGCTTGGAGGATCCTGTCCTGCGGCAGCGCGGCGATCCGATCCGCCTCGGCCCGTAGCGTTGGCGCGATGTCGATGCCCCGCGCCAGGAGCAGGCCTTCTAGCATGGCATCCGTTCGTCGCGCTGGCCTTCCCGCTGACCCTCGCGGCGGCCCTCTCGGTGGCCTTGGCGATGACCCTCGCGCTGGCTCAGCCGGCGTTCGATGCGGAGGAACGGGTCGTCGTCCGGCCCGGTTCCGGTGCGCCGGCCCATGATCCCGCCGACCCGACGCACGGTTTCCACGGTCGCTGCGGACATGCTCGGCTCGTTCAGCGCCGCGTGGATCTCCCGCGCCGACAACGTGGGGAACGCCGCGCTCTCGGCGGACTCCCGGAAGGTGCCGTCGTCGAACAGGAGGATCGTGAGGCCCGACCGCTTGCGCTTGCCGGGCATGTCCGCGTCGGGCACTTCCACCCACAGCTCCGGGATGCCCCAGGCGGCGTAGACGTCGAGTTTGCGGTCGCGGATGTCCGTGGTCAGGTCCACCTCGAACACCACGTCGGGGTGGGGGATCTCGCCGACTACGTACACGTCGGGCAGGCCGTAGCGCCAGTCGAGGCAGACCAGCTCGTCGGCCTGCACCGCGCGCAGCCGGGTGCCCCGGACGTCGCGCTCCTGGAGTCCCGTCGTGCCCAGCAGCGCGATCGGCGCACCGCGCATCTTGGCGATGTCGCCGATCAGTTCGACTAGGCGGCTGCGCGGCCATTCGTGCCTCGGGCTGGGCTCGCGCAGTTCCCAGGCGACGCCGGCCTCCCAGTACTCGTAGCGGCCCTCGTAGTCGATCAAGTGGGTGTCGGTCATCGCGAAGGGTCTGCAGCCGGAGAGCGCGAACGTGCTCCGGCGCTTCGCTCGGTGCGCCGACGGCAGCGGCGAGGATGCGGTCATCGAGAAGTTCGAGTGTCGGTCCCGAGCGTGGAACGTATCCATAAGCCTGGCCGAAAGCAAGGACAGACTTCAAAAAATCTAGCTAAAACAATGTACTTAGTACACTTCTGTGCGAGTCGAACCGCCTTGGACGAGCTTCTGTCTGGCGTGTGCTGGGGCCGGACGAACCGACGGTTTGTTGCCCGTCCCGGGAACGGCTAAGCTCGCGCAACCTCCAAGGGTAGCAATCCATGGCCCAAGACTCCCTCGACGACCGCGACGGTTGGATCTGGCAGGACGGCGAACTCGTTCCCTGGCGCGACGCCCGGGTACACGTCCTCACCTACACCCTGCACTACGGCATCGGCGTGTTCGAAGGCGTGCGCGCCTACGACACCCTGGCGGGCACATCCATATTCCGGCTTCGCGACCACACCCGCCGATTGATGGACTCCGCGCAGATCGTGCAAATCGACCTGCCCTATTCGCTCGCCGAACTCGAAGCCGCGCAATGCGAGGTCTTCGCGGCCAACGAGTTGCGCGAGGGCTACCTCCGCCCCGTCGTGTACCTGGGTTCGGAGAGCATGGGCCTGCGCGCCAAGGACTTGAGCGTCCGTGTCGCCATCGCGTGCTGGGCTTGGCCCAACTACATGGACCCGGAAGCCCGCGAACGTGGCATCACCGTGCGCACGTCGTCCTATACGCGCCATCACGTCAACATCACCATGTGCAAGGCCAAGGCGAACGGCAACTACATCAACTCGATCCTGGCTCTGCGCGAAGCCCAGGACGCGGGTTGCGACGAGGCGCTCCTGCTGGACAACGAAGGCTATGTCGCCGAAGGCACCGGCGAGAACATCTTCGTGGTCAAGAACGGCACCATCCACACGCCGGAGCTCACCTCCTGTCTGCCCGGCATCACCCGGGACACGATCCTGGTGTTCGCTCGCGAGCAGGGCATCGACGTCGTCGAACGGCGCATTACCCGGGACGAGGTCTACATCGCCGACGAGGCGTTCTTCACCGGCACCGCGGCGGAAGTGCTGCCGATCCGCGAACTCGATGGGCGTGTCATTGCCGGCGGCGAACGGGGTCCGGTGACCGAGAAGCTCCAGTCGCTCTACTTCGATCAGGTCCGGGGACGGCGCGAGGCGCATCCGGAATGGCATACGCCGGTCAGCATCTAGACGCGGCGAGAGTTCTGGTAGTCGGCCCCGCCTGGGTGGGGGACATGGTCATGGCCCACACACTGGTGCCGGGTCTCGTCCGGCGCGGAGCCGTGGTCGAGTTTCTCGCGCCACCTGCAACCGCTGCGCTCGCCCGGCGAATGCCCGGCGTAACGGCCGTGCATGACTTGAACGTGGATCACGGCGGGTTCGGTCTCGGCGAGCGCGTCGAGGTTGCCCGGCGTCTTCGCCGACACGGGTTCGATTGGTCGATCGTGCTGCCTAACTCGTGGAAGTCGGCGCTGGCGCCTTTCCTGGCCGGCATCCCGCGCCGGACGGGTTTCACCGGCGAAGCGCGCTTCGGCCTGCTCAACGACCGCCGCAGGCTCGATGTTCGGAATCTGCCGCGCCAAGTGGACCGCTTTGCGTCCCTTGCCGATGTGGAGCCGTCCAATCCCCGCCTCGATGCCAGTCCGTCGGCCGGAATGGAGTTTCTGCGGAGATTCGGTCTGAATCGGGGCGGTGCCGCCCTCGTCGCGCTGTGTCCCGGTGCGGAGTACGGGCCGTCGAAGCGCTGGCCGGCCGAGCGTTTCGCCGAACTCGCTCGCCGCTTGGCGGGCGCCGGGTCGGCGGTCTGCGTTTTGGGCGGCCTCCGCGACAGGGAATACGGCGCGGCAATCGCCGAACGTTCGCCGGCGCTCGACCTCACCGGCAGGACCCGCCTCTTCGAGGCGGTCGACATCCTGTCGGCGTCCAGCGCGGCGGTCACCAACGACTCCGGACTGATGCATGTCGCCGCGGCCGTTGGTGTGCCCGTTGCGGCCGTCTACGGATCCACGACACCGGGATTGACGCCGCCGCTGTCGGCTCGGGCGGTGGCCATCGGTCAGGAACTGCCTTGCCGGCCATGCTTCAAGCGCGAGTGCCCGCTCGGCCATTTGGCCTGCCTCACCAACACCCCGGCACGACGCGCGATGGATGCGCTGCGCGAACTCGGCGTCGTTGGGGTGTGAACGTGTTGCTGGTCAAGATGTCGTCCCTGGGCGACATCGTGCACACGCTGCCGGCCGTCTGCGATGCCGCTCGCCACGGCATGCGCTTCGATTGGGTCGTCGAGGAAAACTACCGGGCTGTACCCGCGCGGGTCGCCGAAGTCGATCGTGTGATCGAGGTCGCCTTCCGGCGCTGGCGGACGGCGCCTCTCGCATTCCAGGCCGAACTCCGGGATTTCCGCCAGCGCCTTCGCCAGCGCCGTTACGACCTCGTCCTCGACGCCCAGGGCTTGCTGAAGAGCGCGGTGGTCGGTTGCTGGGCGCGGGCCGACGAACGCGTCGGATTCGACGCGGCGAGTGCCCGCGAACGCGTTGCGGCGCTGGCCTATCGTCGGGGGATAACCGTGCCGCAGCATTGGCATGCGATCGACCGGTCGCGCCGTCTTTTCGCGAACGCCCTGGGCTATGACGTGCCTGATCGCGAACCCGCATTCGGTCTGGGAGGGTCGGGGAGTCGCGTCGGGAACGAGTCCGGCAACGAGGTGGTGTTTGCCCATGGCACGACATGGCCGACGAAACACTGGCCGGAGGCGTTCTGGGCCGTCCTCGCACGGGTCGCAGTCGATCAGGGCTTCGTTCCGGTACTGCCTTGGGCAAGTGGCGAGCGGGCGAGGGCGGAGCGCATCGTCCGCGATGTTCCCGGTGCGCGGGTCTGTCCGCGAATGGACCTGAACGAGGTCGTTGGATTGCTTGCCGACGCCTGCGGCGTGATTGGCGTGGACAGCGGACTTGCCCATCTCGGTGCCGCGCTGGGTCGGCCGACCGTCAT
>JAPOYW010000456.1:0-22260 GCA_026706425.1 Gammaproteobacteria bacterium | reverse complement strand
CGGTACGTGCGCAATCTCACCGCGTCGTTGGCGTGTTCGCCCTGCCGGTCGAAACAGTGTCGGCTGGGACGGGACCTTCGTGCGCCACATCGCGCCGGCAATTGGGCGCCGTGCCTGGCGAGGGTGGAACCGGCACGTGCATGGTCGGCGCTGCTGGACCTGATGGCGAAGCAGTACCGGAAGGTCGCGGATTCGTAGTGGGATCGGCCATGCGTGTCGCGTTCGCCATCTTCAAGTTCTTTCCCCACGGCGGAACCGCCCGGGACCTTTCGAAGATCGTCTCGACGTGTCGAGAGCGGGGACACGACGTGAGAATCTATGCGTTGGTGTGGGAAGGCGCGCGCTTGCCGGGCGTTGAAACTGTCGTCATGCCGACACGGGGAGTCCGCGGCCATGTCCGGCAACGTCGGTTCGCTGCCCAGGTGGCCGATCACATCGCCACCCATCCCGTCGATCTCGTGGTGGGCATGAACAAGATGCCGGGTCTCGACGTCTACTACGCCGCCGACTCCTGTTTCGAGGACAAGGCGAGGACCCAGCGTCCCTGGGCGTACCGTCTCTCTTCCCGATACCGTCACTACGCCGAATTCGAACACGCCGTGTTCGGGGAACACTCCCGTACGCGCATCTTGACGATCGCGCCAGGCCAGGACGCCGTGTTCAAGGGTGTCTATCGCACCCTGGCCTACCGTTTCCATTCGCTGCCGCCGGGTATCGAGCGGGACCGGCGGGTGGCCAGTCCCGAGGCTGGCCGAGCGCTGAGGAGCGAGTTCGGCGTGACCGACACGGACATCCTGCTCCTGTTCGTCGGTTCGGGGTTTGTAAAGAAGGGACTCGACCGGGTCCTTCGTGGCGTGGCGGCCCTGCCTTGCCCGGTTCGGGACCGCGTCCGTCTTGTCGTGGTCGGCGACGACAAGGAAGCGCGGTTCCAGCGGTTGGCTCGTCGTTTGCGCATCGACGCGCGGGTCCGGTTCGTTGGCGGTCGGGACGATGTCGCGGCGTGGCTCCAGGCGGCGGATGCATTGGCCTTGCCGGCCTACGACGAGGCAGCCGGGATGGTGATTCTCGAAGCCGCCGGCGCCGGCGTTCCGGTCGTGGCGACGGCGAACTGCGGGTACGCCGCTTTCCTCAGTGAAGCCAAGGCGGGAATCGTCACTCCCGTGCCGTTCGATCAGGCACGGTTCAACGCCGACCTCGAACGACTGCTCACCGCGGACGAACGCGCACTGATGTCCCGGAGAGGGCGGGAACTGGCGGCGGACGAATCCCTCTACGCCATGGCGCCCCGGGCGGTGGAGGTGCTGGAGACCGTCGCCGGCGGTCGCGAGCCAGCCGTGGTTTCCTTTTGCGCACTCGACTATTCGAAGACCGATCCCAAGTACCGATCGCTCCTGCCCATTGCCGAGGCGTGCCGTCGACGGGGCATGAACGTACAGGTTTTCGTGGCCGATTGGCGCGGCCCGCGGCCGGAGGGCGTTGACGTGGTTGTCGTGCCTGCAACGGCGGTTGGCCGAAACAGACGTCGGGCCAGACGCCGCGAATGGGTGGCGAAGTCGTTGCGTTCGACGCTGCCAGGGCCCGTGGTGGGGTTCGATGCCCTAGGTGGCATCAGCATTCGCTTCGGTTGGGAACTGTACCCCGAACCCGACAACGCGAAGACTGGTAGGGCATCGCACCAGGAGAATTCGCGTCGCGAATTCTCGGGGCGACCGCGAAGCGGTCGCGTCCTCGACGGACTGCCGCCGGGACTGGGGCGAGCGCCAACACCACCGGGCAAGTCCCGTGAAGCCATGCGAGCGGAATTCGGATTCGGCGAACGGGAGGTCGTCCTTGCCATGGCGGCGGGCGACCTCGCCTCGCGTGGCCTGGAGCGCCTGATCGTGGCGATCGGAAGGTTGCCGGATGCGCTGCGCCGACGCTGCGCGGTGCTGGCGGCCGGTCGACCGGGCCTTCGCCTTGGCGGTGCCGAGCGGCTGTTGGAGCTCGACCGTCGGTTGCGGTGCGACAGCGACCTTTCGCCTCTCGATGCCATTGAAGCGGCGGACGCGTTCGTGGATCTCCCCTTTCATGGAACATCCGACGAAGGGCGCTACGGGCGATCCTCGAATGGCTGGATATTCGACGCGCTGGCGGCCGGACGGCCGGTGTTGACCCACGCAGCGGTCTCCGAGTCGGGGCTGGTACGCAGCGCCCGCGCCGGCATCGTACTGGATTCGCCGTTTCGGCAGGACCAGCTGAACCGGGCACTCGCGAAACTCCTGGGCTCGCCGGACGGGCGCGCCCGGTGGTCGGCCAATGCCGCGGAATCTGCGTCGCGCCGCGAACATTTCGGCCAGGCCGAGAAGGTGGCGGCGGCCATCGAACAACACGCGCGCGGGAGAAGCTTTCATGCAGCGTCTCTACCTGCGTGACGACCTCGAGGCGGCGGTGCGGTCTGGCGAACTGCGTGCGCCGGGAGACGACGACGTGTTCTCGGCGTTGTCGGCGGTGGAAGGGGAGATATATCGTCGCTCTGCCCGCCGATGCACCTCACGTGTAGTGATCGCCGGCAAGGCCTACTTCGCGAAGGTGCACGCGGGCGTCGGGTGGCGCGAGATTGCCAAGAACGTGCTAGCGGGAAAACGACCGGTACTCGGCGCCCGGCAGGACTTCGAAGCCAGCCGGCGACTGTCCGCCTGGGGCGTGGCGGTGCCCGGTGTGGCTGCCTTCGGAGAGCGCGGCGCGAATCCGGCTCGCCGCCGTTCCTTCGCGATGCACGACGCATTGGACGGTTTTCGCAGCCTGGAGGACGTTGGACACGGTCGGCTGGCGACCCCTCCGTCCATCGCACAGAAGAGAGCCTTGCTGACCGAGGCGGGGCGGCTGACCGCGGCGATGCATGCGGCGGCGGTTTGCCACCGGGACTACTACGCCTGCCACCTGATGGCGAATGTGGCGAAGCTGGACAAGGGGGAGGCGGAACTCGCGGTGATCGACCTGCACCGTGCGGAAGTTCATCGTCGTCTCCCGAGGCGAGCCCGGGTGCGGGACCTGGGCGCCTTGCTGTACTCGTCGTCCGCCATGCCGCTCACCGAACGGGACCGATTGCGTTTCGTGGCGGCCTACGCGGGAACGCCGGCCGGCATCGAGCTGCGCCGCCATGGTGCTTTTTGGCGTGCCGTGCTGCGCCGCGCGGAACGTCTCCGTGCGCGCGGGATCGCCGGTGGCGTGGCGACCGGTGCCCAAGCACTCGCTGGCGCCGGAATTGCCTCGGTTGGGTGCCTGGCCGATCTGGACCGCGATCCGCCGCTGCCCTTTCGGTTCGACGTGACGCTGGGCAAAGGCGGTGTGCGCGCGATCTGCACGGCGGTACTTCGGGCCCAGCCGGGTCGACGGCTGGTCTTGCGTGCGGTGGTCGAGGGTCGGGAAGTGATCCTGAAGGCCTTCTTCGGACCCCGGGCCGATCGCGACTGGATGCGCGAAAGACGCGGCGTGAAGGCCCTGAGTGAGTCCGGTGTGGCGACTCCCGAACTGCTGGGGATCGGCCACGGTGGCGGGGCACGCATCGTCGCGTTCGAGGTGCTCGACGATGCCCGCGAACCCGCCGTCGACGATGTCCGGAAGTTGCTTGCCACGCTGGCGCGAATGCACAACTGCGGCATCCGGCAACGCGACCTGCACCCGGGAAACTTCCTGGTTTCCGGAACACGCCTTGCCGCCATCGACGGCGGCGGCGTCGCGGTATCGAAGACGGTTGGTGGTGCCCGCCGCCTGGCCGACGTGGTCGGTCTGCTCGCCCACTACCCGAGCGACAAGTTGGGTTCGCTTGCACCGCTGACGGCCGCCTATGAACATGCCGCAGGGGTTGCCTTGCCGAAGCGGCCCCCGGGCCGTCTCCAGGCCCGCGTGGCGGGAGCGCGGCGCCATCGTCTGGCGAAGTTCGCGGCGAAGACGCACCGCGAGTGCACCGCCTTCTCGGTACGCGAGGAACCCTTCCGCCGGGTGATCGTCGAGAGGGGCGACGACGATCCCCGACTCATGGATATCGTTGCCGACCCGGATCGGGCGGTATCGTCGGGCCGGCCGTTGAAACGCGGCAACACGGCCGCAGCGGTCCGGTGCGGCGACTTCGTGGTCAAGCGCTACAACGTGAAGGACGGGTGGCATCGCCTCCGCCTGCTGACGCGGACCACCCGGGCGCTCAACGCCTGGCGCGCGGGCCACGGTCTGCGTTTCGCGGGCTCGGCAACGCCGCGACCACGCGCCTTGATCGAGATTCGCCGTCCTCGAGTCGGCGAGGCCGTTGCGTTTCTCGTCATCGACCATGTCGAGGGGAAGCGGCTCGACCTGGTCGACGATGCGGGTGCCGTTTCGGAACTGAACGGCGCGTTGGCGCGGATGTTCCGTTCGTGGCGGGAACTGCGACTCGCGCACGGGGACACGAAGGCGAGCAACTTCGTCGTCAAGGGTGGAGACATCTACGTCCTGGATCTCGACGCCGCCGTCTTTCACCGCAGCGGCTGGCGGTTCGCCCGGGCGCATCGGCGTGACCGCATGCGGTTCCTCGCCAATTGGCCGGATGCGCCGGCGTCGTTCCGAGACGCCGTTGGCGGGGAACCGGGCATCGGGGAACGCAATTGATCGTCCTAGGCCTTTCCGGCGCCCTGGGACACGACCCGTCGGCCGCGCTCTTGATCGACGGCGAAACCGTGGCTGCGGCCGAAGAGGAGCGTTTCGTACGGGAAAAGCACGCAAGGAACCGGATGCCTCGGGAAGCGGCGCGGTATTGCCTCGCCGAGGCGGGCTTGGCGGCTGCGCAGATCGATGCCGTGGCGTTTCCGTATGCGCCGGTCTCGATCGCATCGAGGGCCCGATGGCACTACGCCAAGCGACATTGGTACGCGCCGGATCGGGCGCTCGGCGCGATCTTCAACGGCAATCGCCGCTTCCGGCGCAACCGCGCGAGGGTAACCGCGCTCGGCGAGGAGTTGGGAATCGACTGGTCGCGGACGACCTTCGAGCCGGTGGAACACCACCTCGCGCATGCGTCGAGCGCCTATCACCTGTCCGGCTTCGAGGGACGAACGGCGGTGCTCGGCGTGGATGGGAAGGGCGAATACGCGACGACCTTCTTCGGCGTGGGCGAGGGGGGCACGATCCGGCGCATCCGCGAGTTCTACGATCCCGACTCGCTCTCCGGCGTCTATGGCGCGCTGACCGAGTACTTGGGTTTCGAGATGCTCGACGGCGAGTACAAGCTCATGGGGATGGCGCCCTACGGTGACCCGCAGCGTTTCGATTTCGCACCGCTCCTCGGCTGCCGGGACGGAGACGTTCGCGTCGATACGCGGCTGGTCAATACGGTGGGGCTGCGGCGCTACCGCGACGGAGGCCGCGGACGCTACTTCGGTCCCGGTTTGGTACGGCGGCTTGGGCCGCCTCGGCAAGGCGACGCGGTCGACGAGCCCTACATCCACTACGCCGCCGCGATGCAGCGGGCCTACGAGGATGCGTGCTTGGCGCTCATCGACACCTACCTGGGCGGTGTTCTCTCCGACACGCGTCGCCTGGTGTTCGCAGGCGGCGGCGCTCTCAACGTCAAGCTGAACCAGCGCATTCTCGCCAGGGACGACGTCGACGAACTGTTCGTTCAACCGGCTGCTGGCGACGCTGGAACGGCGTTGGGTGCGGCGACCTTCGTGGCGGGCGGGGCGGGCGACGTCGTGCATCCAATGACGCACGTCCATCTGGGCCCCGGTTACTCGCCGCAGGAGTGCCGTGACGCACTGACCTCGTATGAGGGTCTCGCCGTGTTGGAACTCGACGACGTGCCGGCTCGTGCAGCGGAGATCCTCGCCGCCGGGCATCCGCTTGCTTGGTTCCAGGGGCGGATGGAATTCGGGCCCCGTGCGCTGGGAGCGCGCAGCATCCTAGGCTGTCCGAGCATTCCGGGCATCGCGGCGCGCATCAATGCGCAGATCAAGTACCGCGAGCGGTGGCGTCCGTTCTGCCCGTCGCTCACCGACACCGTCGCCACCGACATCCTGGGCACGAGCCACCCGGCACCGTTCATGACCATCGCGTTCGACGTCGCGGAGCCATGGCGGTCGCGCATTCCAGAGGTCGTTCACATCGACGGGACGGCGCGGGCGCAGGTGGTGACCCGCAGGGGGAACCCACGCTACTACGCCCTGCTCGAGCGACTCGGTGAATTGACCGGCGCACCGGTGGTGCTCAATACGTCGCTGAATCGGCGCGGCGAACCCATTGCCTGCACACCGACCGACGCCTTGGATGTTTTAATCGGCTCCGACCTCGGCTATCTGGTGATGGAGGATCTGTTGATCACGAAAGAACTCGCATCTTGTGCCTGACGCCCTGCAACTCTGTCCGAACGATCAAGCGCCGTTCTTCCACGTGTGCGCGGGGCACGCCCAAGCACTTGGATTGCTGGGCTTCCGCGTGCGCACGGTGTTCTTCGAAGCGCGCTGTGGGGCAGAACCGTCGCCGGACGTCGACTATGCGACGCCCCGGGAGATCCCGGGCCTGCTTGGCGGAGAACGACCGGCGCTGCTCGTCTCGCATCGCCATCGCGCCTACCGGGTCGGCGTTCGGATGGCCCGTCGCATGCGGATTCCTACGCACATCGCCGTTGCGCACGAGTTCGGCATGTTCGCCCGCAAGACGCGTCGACTTCGCCGACGTCTAGCCGGTCGGCACCATGCGCTGTTCGCCGCCGTGTCGGCGCCCGTGGCGGCCGATCTCGGCACGTCCGGTATCGATGGGCCCTTGGTACTGCCCAATGTCATCGACAGGCATGCCTTGCGGGATACGATGCTGGAGCGTGCGCAAGCGCGAGCGATGCTCGGCGTTCCTCTGCCGGCGTTCGCGATCGGCGTCGTCGGGCGGCTGCATCCGAAGAAGGATCCTCTCCGTGCGCTCCGTGTCTTCGAGACGTATCGCCGCGACGATCCCGGGGCTTGGCTCGTCTTCTTAGGGGACGGCCCATTGAGGTCGCGTATTGAGCAGCACGCCGGCGAGAGGATTGTCCTTGCCGGATTCCGGGCCGATGCCCGGACCCTGCTGGGTGCGTTCGACCTCCTCCTGGGCTGCTCTACGGACCGCGAGGCGTTCGGGGTCGTGGTGCTTGAGGCCATGGCGGCTGGTGTGCCGGTCGTGGTTGCCGACCGACCTGGGCAGCGAAGCGTGGTTGGGGACTGCGGGACGTATTTCGGGACGGATGACGAACTCGTCGCGGCGTTGCGTGGCTTTGGCGCGTGCGACCGAACCGAGACCGTGGAACGGGCACGTCGGCGCGTTGCCGCCCGGTTCTCCGTCGAGGCGTTGGCGGAGCGCTACCGGGAGGTTCTCAATGCCCCGCAACGGGGTGTTTCGGTCGCTCGGGCGCCTGGAACGCGCTCGCCCTGAATTGTGTTTCATGCGACGATCTCGGTGATGGACCGCCTCCTTCCTTCGGATCCCCAAGTCCATGTCCTCGTCGTCGGGGACGTCATGCTGGATCGCTATCTCTACGGCCGGACCGAACGCGTCTCCGAGGAAGCACCGGTGCCGATCGTGCAGATCGATGGTTCGGAGGACCGTCTGGGTGGAGCGGCCAACGTCGCGTTGAACGTCGTCTCGCTGGGTGCCCGCTGTACCTTGGTGGGTGCCATCGGCGACGACCCGAGCGGTACCGCCGTGGTGGAACTGCTCGACGCTTCCGGCGTAGAGGCCGACCTGGTTGTCGTCGACGGTTGGCGAACCACGTTGAAAGAGCGCGTGGTGAGCATGCGCAAGCAGATCGCACGCATGGACTTCGAGGAGCCTCTGCCCGAGTCCGCGGCCATCGACGTCTCCAAGCGCGTGGCGCGCCATGCGGCGGGCAAGAATGTTCTCATCGTGGAGGACTACGACAAGGGTGTGATCGACCGTCCACAGCGCATCCTCGCCGTGGCGGCTGGACTTGCCGCCGTCGTCGACCCGAAGTTCAAGCCTTTCGCCGAATACCGGGGTGCCGCGTTGCTCAAACCGAACCGGCGAGAGTTCGGCCAAGCGGTCGGTCGTTGGCCGAACGACTCGGAGCTCGGCGAGTTGGGGCCGGCGCTGGCGCGTTCGAGCGGCGTGGATGCCATCGCCCTGACCCGGGGTGGCGACGGCATGACGCTGTTCGAATCCGGCGGTCGCATCGAACACCTGCCGGCGCTTCCGATCGATGTCTACGACTCGACAGGTGCAGGCGATACCGTGGCGGCTGCCTTCGGCGTATGCGCGGCGAGAGGGTGGACTTGGTCCGACAGCGCTCGTGTGGCCAACGTGGCCGGCGCCTTGGCATGCGCCAAGGCGGGCACGGCAACGGTGCCGCTCGCTGAACTCAATCGCACACTTCGGGACGATTTTGCGTCCGCTCCCGTCGCATCGAACCGCCCCCAACTCGCCGAGGTCATTCGCCGCGCCCGTCGGCAAGGTGCGCGTATCGTCTTCACAAACGGCTGTTTCGACATACTCCATGCCGGCCACGTCGGCTATCTCGACGAGGCGCGGCAGCTCGGCGACCGGCTGATCGTCGCCGTCAACGACGACGACTCGGTACGCCGGCTCAAGGGGGAGGGGCGTCCCGTCAACAAGCTCGCGCAACGAGTGCGCGTCCTCGAAGGACTGGCCGCCGTGGACTGGGTCGTGCCGTTCTCGGAAGACACGCCGGAAGCGCTTCTCGAGCAGATTCGTCCCGACGTGCTGGTCAAGGGCGGCGACTACGCGTCCGATGAAGTCGTCGGTGCCGAATTCGTCCGGAGCTACGGCGGCGATGTCCGCGTGTTGAGCCAGGTCGAGGGCTGTTCGACGACCAAGCTGGTCGAACTCATCGGTCTTGCCGAGGGCCCGGTGTAGGTCACCACATTGGTGTCGAGCATGTAGCGCACGGTCTATAGCGCATTGCGCTCTTGGTCTGATGGCTGATCGCGCTCCACCATGAAGTCCTCGGAAACGCCGGAGCTGTCGAACCAGGTATCCCAGATCTCCCCGGCGGGCGACAGCAGGCGGCTCCTACCGACCACGACGATGTCGACCTTCTTAACCGCATCGGAGAAGGCGACCGCCTTGGGTAGACGCACTGCTTGACTACGATTGTTCTTGAAGAACGCTCCCCTGTTGCATCGCTTGCTCCTCCCGTTGCGCCTCTTGTGGAGTGTGCGCACCCTAGGAGCGCGCACGGGATATGTCAAGGGGATATACGTAATTAGGTGGATGACCGCGCGCTGGCCCGAGGTTGGTGCCGGGAATCGCAAGTTCGTCGAATGGCGGCCGCGTTGGCAGCTAGGTGGTCTGGGTCGATGGTGCCCACCACGACACTCGTGACGCCATCGAGGTAGGCGATCTCAGCGATCGTCTCGGCATCGCCTTCGAATCCCCGGGCGAGGGGTTTCTTGACCAATACGCCCACGCCCCGGTGGGCCGCGTTCCGGACGGTACCGACCTCGTCTCGATAGGCGGCATTGATGGTGCACATGAGCACCTCCGACCTCGGCATGGCCGCGCCTGCGTCGACTGACGACTTCCCCGAGAATCCGACGGCTCGAATGATGCCTTCGCGCTTCAACCTCGCCAGCGCGCGAAACGCGCCGGCACGCTCGATTGCGTCGACGCTGCGGCCGTCGCTGTGCAGAAGCAGAATGTCTACGTTATCCGTGCGCAGCCGCGCCAGGGACCCCTCGACGCTTGTCAATACCGCGTCTTCGCTGAAATCGTAGCGCGACTTGGCCCCGTCGAACTCCTCGCCGGCCTTCGTGCAGAGGACCCAGTCGTCCCGATGCCCCTCGATGGCCTCGCCGATCCGAGCTTCGCTCGATCCGTAGGCGGGTGCGGTATCCACGAGGTTGACGCCCTCGCGTTGTGCCGCCGCCAGCAGGTCGGCGATGCGAGCGTCGCTCGGCAACGGGTACGCACGGCGGTAGTCGATCCCGGTATTCCGCCCGAACTTGACGGTGCCGAGACCGAGGGGCGACACCTCGATCCCGGTGTTGCCCAGCGGGCGTCTCAGCATGGGAAGCGCGTATAGGGCGAAGTCGCGTAGGCGACGCGGCTGTTCGGGTCGCCCGACCAGCCGTCCTTTGCCGGTTCAAGGTTGCCCAGCTCCGCCAGCACGAGGTCGCCCAGGCGCGGCGCCAGGCTCAGCTTGACCGGGAGGCACAACAGGCAGTTGCCATGGCGCACGACATACGCGTCCGGCAGATCCCGGATGGCGTTCGAGGCGGGTTCGGCCCGTGCGGCGACGAAGGTCTCGAACCCCGCACTCTCGACATCGATGGACGGAAACGCTTGCCGGAGCAAGTCTTTCACCAAGACGACCTGCGCCGCCTCGTCGCGATTTGCGCCGGCATCGGCGACCGCGCCGCCGATGCGGAGCTGGGAACCGTGGCTGGTCACCGTCAACGTCGGCTCGGCGTCGCGCGGGCTGGACATCCAGTGGGCGTAGACGCGGACGCCTCGGCGCAGCCGGACGATGGTTTGCCGCAACGGCCGATGCCGCAACGGGGCACGGGGGAACCCGGCCTGTTGCGAGAGGGTTGTGTTTCCCGCTCCGGCGGCAAGCACATAGACGCGGGCGTGGATCGTGCAGGCGTCGAGTTCGATGCGGCCCACGCCCGAGGGGTTGCCTACCAGGGAATCGGGCGACACCCTCGTCGCGACGATCCGGTGTGCGAGCGGGCGAGCCAGCCGGCGTACCAGGGAGGGGACGTCGAGAACGAGGTCGTCGGCTTCGATGGTATCGTCGCCGATACGAATGTCGATCCTGTCCGCGAGCAAGCCGACGCCGCGTAGGTCGATCTCACCGGTTCCTCCTAGGCATGCGCGCCACCGGTCGGGCATTCCCTTCAATGCTCCGGCCAGGGGTGCGGCGCCCTGGAGGGCATATTTGTTGCCACCGTGCACGATTCCCTGGGACGCCAAGGTCTGCACGCCGCCCACGCCCCGAGGCTCGCAGATGACGACCGAGAGACCGCGCCCGACGAGTAGGTTGGCGAGCCAAAGCCCGCTGATTCCGCCACCGACGATGGCGGCATCCACCGACAGGGTGCGACGGGTCACCGTTGGCGGTCGGCACCCTGGTCCACCGTGTAGATCAGCCCGTCGTGGGGGTTGACGATCGCGTCGTGGGGCACGATGCCGCGCTCCATCCGGTACTCGATGATGCGGGTACGGGACAGCGACTCGTCGATTGGGAACTCGGGACGAACGGCCAGCGGTTTGCCG
Source organism: Gammaproteobacteria bacterium (assembly GCA_026706425.1). Taxonomy (GTDB): domain Bacteria; phylum Pseudomonadota; class Gammaproteobacteria; order Pseudomonadales; family Azotimanducaceae; genus VXYL01. The sequence goes on along the minus strand of JAPOYW010000456.1, from coordinate 11,031 downwards.
TCGAAGCCCTTGGACAGCAGAACCGACCGCCGGTCGCGCAACTCGGCATCGAAGTTGCCGAGCATGGCGTGCATGCGCCGAATGGTCTCCACCCAGCCCTCCGGGGTGCGAGGAAACCGCGTGACCGGATTGCCCATCTGGTGGCAGGTCAGGCAGTCGCGCTGGAACTGGTGGCGGTTGAAGAGCGCATCCTCGCCGGTCTCGAAGGGCAGGCTGCCGAAGTGGTAGCCCGCCGGCAGGCTGTCGGAGATCTCGCGGTCGGTGGTCATGGCCTCCATGACGAACGCCAGCTCTCCGTCGGGTTCTTCCACCTCGTCTACGACGTCGCGGTAGTAGGGAGTGCGCAGCCTCAGTTGCAGTTTCCCACCGCGTTCGATCGTCAACTGGAACATGCCGTCCGGATCGGTGAACACCGACTCCGAGACGCCGGAGGCCTCGTGCGTGAGCCGCACCATGACGCCCTGCAGCGGTTCCCCGTCGTCACCTCGAACCGTACCCGCGAAGGTCCCGGCGCTCGCGGCCGGGGCCAACAGTCCGACGGCGACCATCAGTCGGGTACGCAAGAGTGTGTTCCTCATCGTCCTCTCCGGTGCTTTCAAACGCTTGCGATCCTGTCAGCGCCCCAGACGCGGATCGGCGCTTCGCATTCGCTGTGCGCCGACCCCGCCTCCGGCCCAGCCACACCGACCTGCCCACGGTACAAACACCACGGTCGCAAGGCTCCCTTTGGTGTTTGTACCATGGGAGGATACAACCGTCCAAGATCTGTCGCCCCCACTCCGCAGCCGATGACCCGACTCCTATACCAGGTGCTACTCGTCCTGGCGCTACCCTGGGTCTGGGTCCGGTTGAGAGTCCGCGCGCGCCGGGAGCCCGCCTACGGCCTGCGCCGGGGGGAACGTTTCGGGCGCGTGCCGGCAGGACTGTCCAGCGGTGTGATCTGGTTCCACACGGTCTCCGCGGGGGAAACCAATGCCGCCGCACCCGTGATCCGCGCCGTGCAGGAGCACTTCCCCGGCGACACCTTTTTGGTGACCACCATGACGCCAACCGGCAGCGCGCGCGTGACGAGTCTCTTGGGCGACACGGTCGAGCATTGCTACGCCCCGTACGACTACCCGTGGGCCGTGGCGCGCTTCCTGCGCCGGGTTCGGCCGCGGGCGCTGGTACTCATGGAAACCGAGCTATGGCCGAACCTCGTCGAACAGACCGCCGCGAGCGGCGCGTCGGTCTATCTCGTCAACGCGCGACTTTCCGCACGGTCCTATCGCGGCTATCGCCGCCTCGGATCGCTTGTCCGGCGGATGCTTGGGTCCATCGGGGGGATCGTCTGCCAGTACGACGACACCGCGGCCCGGTTTCGGTCGCTTGGGGCCAAGTCGGTGGACGTCACCGGCAGCGTCAAGTTCGACGCCGAAATGCCTCCCGACGGTTTCGGCGTGGGCGATCCGGGTTTCGGCGATGGGCCGGTCTGGATTGCCGGAAGCACCCACGCCGGCGAGGAGGAAACCGTGCTCGACGCCCACCGGCAACTGCGCGACCGATTCCCCAGCATCGGGCTCATTCTCGTACCCCGACATCCAGAACGAGCCACCGGCGTCGCGCAGTTGGCGACACAGCGCGGCTTCTCGACCGGCCTGTTGTCGGATCGCGCGACAGCTGTGGACGTGCTGGTCGGCGATGTCATGGGGACCCTGGCGCACCTCTACCCGCACGCCGCAGTCGCCTTTGTGGGAGGCAGCCTTGACGGCACCGGCGGTCACAATCCCATCGAAGCGGCCGTGCACGGCCTGCCGGTGCTCATGGGCCCGACGCGTCACGACGTGGAGGAGATCTGCGCGCGGTTTGCGGCGGCGGGTTGCTTCCACCCGGTAGCGGACGCGGACGACATCGCCCGCATCGTCGGCGAACTGTTTGCGGATCCGAGGCGGCGCGCCAGGGAAGGCGAGCTGGCCAAAGGCGTGGTCGATGCCAACCGCGGCGCGCGCCGAGCCGTTGTCAACCGCCTCTGCGGCTGGCTGGAAGACCGCCAAGCTGGCTGATCCGAGTCAACTGCCTACTCCGGGCTCGCAAGTGTGCTCTGGAGCAAGCTGATGATCTCCTCCGCACTGCTCTCGTTCTCGCGGAGTTTGTCGGCCCACGCACGTCCCGTGTGAAGGACGTCCCATCGCGATTTCGCTTGATTTCGACGCCCGCCACCAGGGTCGTGGTTGCCGAATCCGTCGACTAGCGTGTTCCAAATGGGCGAGAACCGCGCGATGAGCAGCGATTCGCCTAAGGGTATCCATATGTCGTCGACGACAAGGTGACGACACCGGAAGTCATCGAGTTCGATGTTGTTCGCTTGGTCAATCGATGCTGCATGTTCTCTTAGTCGCTTGGATAGAGCATCACCAGGGCTGGAATCCAACCCGTAGCCGCCCTTACGGGCGCCGGAGGACACGGCCTTGCCGACGTAGATCGGGGCCGCGTAACGACCGTGGCGATTCGATTTGGCGATCTGTTGGTAAGGCGCAAACGATCCTGCGTAGTAGATGGCATAGACGCCCGCGCCAAGGAATGGTTCAGGTGGCAGGGCGACCACCGGGCGCGCTAATAGAGCGTCAGCGACGCTCGTACCCAAGTTGCTCTTGTCGAGTGGGTTGTAGGGTTCGTAAGACTGCTCAGGCATTGCCGAATGCCGGTCAAACCGCGATGTCCAATGTCGACTCGGTGGCCGTCAGACAATCCTTGATTCGATTTGCGAATACGTGCGCAAGTTTGACGGGGACGGCGTTGCCGATTTGGCGCATGGTTTCCGTCCAGGATCCCGGGAACACGTAGCTGTCGGGAAATGTCTGCAGCCTCGCTGCCTCGCGGACGCTGAAGTAGCGGAATGTGCCATCGTTCCTCGCGAGCATGTTCTCCCCGCCAGGTACGCCATGATCGCCAGCCTTCAAGACTTTGGCGGGCTCGTCGAACCTGCTGCCGGTGTGTCCCGCATAGACTCGGGCACCTGGGTTGAACTGGTGGTTCGGGATTCGACGGCAGGATGTCGGATCGAATTCTGGATCGGATAGGCCGTTCAGAGCGTCCCTGACGGTTCGCCACGGCTTCGACTGCGGTGGTATGTCAAACCCTTGAAAGGGCTCAAGTCGGCGTCTTAGGCGCGAAGGCATCGTAGGTCGGTCGGATGCCCCGATGCGGTGACGGTCCCAATACTCGCCGGTTATCCACTGCTGCCAAAGCAACGCGTCCTGCGAATGGGTTGCTCTTGGGAAGGTCCAGTCCACTTGGAGATCTGATCGGAGACCGACCATGAACATGCGTTCTCGCTTTTGTGGCACGCCGAAATCTGCGGCGTTGGCGGTTTCGACCTGTACTCGGTATGCGAGTCCCCCACCTGCGTTGGAAGTGTCGATCTCCCGACGGAGTCGGCGGGCATGGTCGGCCCAGGTCTCTTGTGGTCGGATCGTTACTTCGGGGAACGCGAGTTGGTCGCGGATATATCCGAGATAGTGGGCAAAAGCCGGTCTCTTTAGCCCCGGAACGTTTTCGAATACAAACGCCCTCGGCATCAGTTCTCGAACGGCGCGGATCGCCTGAGGAAACATGTCGCGGGCGTCGAGCGGACCGTGGTGCTTGCCCCCAAGCGAAAACGGCTGGCACGGGGGCCCCCCGCTCACGACGTCCACAGTACCGAGCGTGCGGAAGTCGATCTCTCTTACGTCGCACTCTCTTAGGGGCCAACTCGCCACTTCGGGGTGATTCAGTGCTTGATTCGTTCGAATCGTGGCGCAGGCATGACTGTTCCAGTCGACTACCAGCTTCGACTCAAACCCGGCACGACCGACGCCAATCCCGAGCCCGCCAGCTCCGGCGAACAGCTCCACGGACGCGAGGTGTCGAGTGTCGCGTTGGTACTTGCGACTGCGCGGAGCCAAGACGCGTGTTGTGGTCTGCGTTCGATGGCCAGATAGGTAGGAACGTTTGCTGTCGTTCGCCGGTTTCCGTCCTTGGTCCTGCATTGGCTTCGATCGTTCCCTCGATGAGGTGCTCCTTCAGGGTCTACCTTCCCGCTTTCGGTTGGCGAAATCAACCGTCCGTGCCGTCTGCGGGGGGTGGTTGCGGCCTCCTTCACCCAAACGGATATGGCTTGTTGACTTGTATGGACGCTACGGGGCTTTCTGCACGGGATTGCCGGGATCGATATTGCTGTTCAGTTCCTGGATGTCCGACTCGCTCAACGTTCCAGCGCTCTCCTTCAGCCGGAGCATGTCGAGCACGTAGTTGTGCCGCGACAGGTGGTACTGGTATTCGCTTTGGAACACAGCCCGTTGCGCCAGAAGCACGTCGACGATGTTCCGGGTCCCCACCTCGTATCCGGTCTGTGTGGCCTCGAGGGCCGCCTGGGCGGACTTGAGGGCTTCGGCGCCGGCGGCGACTGCGACGACATCGGTCACCACCAGACGGAATCGCGTTCGGACCTGCTCGGCGACGTTCAGTTCCTGTTCGATCAGCGCGTGTCGGGCCAGATCCCGGGACAGGCGTGCGCGTTTGACGCTTGCTTGCGTACGCATTCCTTGGAACAGGGGCATTTGGAAGTTGAAGGCGTAGCCGACTGACGTCACGGTTCCTTGATTCGGCAGGACGAACCCGTTGATGCTCGACTCGCCGCTGTTGGTCCCGTAGCTGGCGGAGGCACTCACGGTGGGCAGGTATTGCGACAAGCTGCTCCTAACGTTGTGTTCTGCTGATGCCAGGGCCAGTTGGGCGGAACGGATGGCGGAGTTCGTCTCCATGGCGGTGCGCACCCACTCTTCCTCGTCGTTCGGTAGCGGATCGACGATGGCGAGATCCTCCTTGAGGTTGGCGATCTCTCCGTAGGCGGAGCCGGTGAGCGTGCGCAGGGCTTCGAAGGATACCCGCTGCTGACTCTCCGCCCGGATGCGCGTGACGACCGCGCTGTCGTAGGCGGCCTTGGATTCCAGGACGCCGGTGATGGCCTCCAGTCCGACGTCGAAGCGTTGCTGGACCTGTTCGAGTTGTCGCTGCACGGCTTCTTCGGCTGCGATCGCTGACTCCAGCTCCGCTTGCCGGGACAGCACGTTCAGATAGGCTTGAGCCACTCGGGTGATGAGCACCTGCGAGGCGGTCTGCAGATCCCAGTCGGCCCGGTTCGCGTCGGCTTGGGCACCCCGATAGCCGAACCAGCTTGACAGGTTCACCACTTGCTGGGAGAGGCCCGCGCGCCAGTTCTGGCCGGTCGACTCTCGGTCCGGTGTCGGGCGGCCGAAATTCGGACTGCTGGGGTTCATGTCGATGGAGTCCACCGAGGTGGTGGATATGGACCGGCCGGCGCTGGCGGTGACCTGCGGCAAGAGTGGTGCCCGGGCGAGGGTGACGCCGGTCCTGCTGATCTCGTATGACGCCCGGGCTCGGGCCAGGATGGGGTCGTTGGCGACGGCTTCGGCATAGATTTCGCTGATGTCCGCTCCCCAGGAAGTCCCGCCGAGGGCCAGCATTGCGGAAGCCACCAATGGCTTGGCCGCACGCCAGGGACTACGCGAACGCCTGGCAGGCGCACGGCGAGTCGTTGGGTCGAATGGACCAGAGCACGTGATTCTCATGGTGATTCCTTCAGCTTGGTGACCGGTCGCCACTCAACGGCGGCGGGTGAGTCTAACAAAATGACAATCAGACGATGCCTGTCGGTACGCTTCCCCTGGGAGGTTTCTACGGTGGTGCAGGTACTTTCCGTCGTTGGCTATCAACCACGTGCCATTCAGACGAAACCCCGGTTAGAATCGTTAACAAAGCGGCAAGAGTCAGCCAAAGAGCATGAAGCGGCGGCCGTACAACATCGACCTTCGCGCACACCTCGAGCAGTGCGACGACAACTACCGTCGCCTGACCCGGCTGATGCCCGACCTGAGGCAGACGGACCGACGCGAATTCCGGATGTTCCCGCAGGGGGCGGCGTTGATCGTCACATTCGAGGTGACGCACCGGAGCCGCTACACGACCGTGCTGACGCTTGATCTCCCGGCGAGCGTGCGCGGCATCGGCGGCATGCGGATCAAGATTCGCGTCTACCACGACGCGCGCACTGCGGAGGTCATCGAGTTCCAGGGACAACGTCGTTTCCAGGCCGTCTACGACTACCCCAATCCGCAGATGCGTCAACCGGACGAGAAGGTCCAAGTCAATCGTTTCCTCTCCGAGTTCCTAAACGCCTGCCTGCGACACGGCGTCGCCCAGCAAGAGCGGGTCCTGATCGGCTAGCGGCGGTACACGGGTAAGACGAGTGATGACGACAATACGGCATCGGCACTAGAACCGAGTGGGAGCCTTCGGCTGCGGTCACGGAGACTAAGTACGGTTACATGACGGAAGACAAGGATAGGCTTCACGTCTTGCAGGTAACGGATTGCCACCTACTGCCATCGCCTGACGCTACCCTCCTTGGGGTATGCACCGCCGACAGTCTGGCGGCGGTTCTCGATGCGGCGTGTACGGAGCGAACGCCGGACGCCGTGTTGGCCACCGGCGACATTGCCCAGCTGCCTTCGCCTGCAACCTACGAACTCTTCCTGGCCACGCTTGCCCGCTACTACACCGGTCCGCTCCTGTGTGTTCCGGGCAACCACGACCATGGCGCCACGTTGTCTGGCACCCTGCCGACCGAAGATCTCGAGTTCGACGCTTGGCGGATCGCCGGTGTGGACACCCATGAGGACGATGTCGTTGGTGGGACCGTGCACGAGTCGGAACTGTCGCGCTTGAGAGCCACACTGCATGGTTGCGCCGCCCATCAGCACTCGCTCGTGGCCGGCCACCACTGCCCGGTGGAAATCGGCTGCTCCTGGCTCGATGTTCACCGAATCGACAACGGTGACGATCTACTGGATGTGTTGAGGGGCGCCGACGCACGGGGCTACGTCTTCGGTCACATCCACCAGGAGGTCGAGGCGGATCCCGGGGTGCCGATCTTCGGCACGCCGTCCACCTGTTTCCAGTTCGCCGACGACTCGCCGAACTTCGGCTTCGACACGGCAAAGCCGGGATACCGCTGGCTGACGCTGGAACAGGATGGGTCGATCGAGACCGTCGTCCGGCGGGTGGACGACTACGAACTCAACCTGGACCTCAACGACCGGGCCAACCGATGACCAAGCGCTATACCGCGGACTCCATGCAGCTGCTGGAAGGGCTCGAGCCGGTCCGCCGACGCCCGGGCATGTACACGGACACCACCCGGCCCAACCACCTTTTGCAGGAGGTCCTGGACAACAGCGTCGACGAGGTATTGGCAGGGTTCGGGCGCAACATCGAGGTCACGCTGTATCTCGACGGCTCCATCGAGGTGGTGGACGACGGCCGTGGCCTGCCGGTGGATGTGCATTCCGAGCATAAACTGACAGGTGTCGAATTGGCGCTGACCCGCCTGCATGCCGGCGGCAAGTTCGATCACGACAACTACAACTATGCCGGCGGTCTGCATGGGGTCGGCGTGTCGGTGGTGAACGCGCTCTCGAAGTGGCTCGTCGTGGAGGTGAAGCAGAACGGCGCGCTGCATCGGCAGCGCTTCGAGGGCGGCGAGCCGGTAACCGACCTCGAAGTCGTGGACACGGTGGGTAAGCGCAATACCGGGACCTTGGTCCGTTTCCTGCCCGATCCCGCCTATTTCGACTCGACGCACCTGGCGCTGCCGAAGCTAGAGCATCTGCTCCGCGCCAAGGCCGTGCTCTGTCCGGGTCTCGCGGTGTCTCTTGCCGTGGAGCAGTCGACAGGCGAACCGCAATGCACTACCTGGTGCTACGAGGCCGGCTTCGCCGGATATCTCGCCGAGGCGCTCGGTCCGGGCGATCGGGTACCGCAGATGCCCTTCGTACACGAGGCGAAGGGCAGCTCGGAAGAGGTCGAGTTGGCCGTGCAATGGGTGATGGACGGTGACGACGTGGTCGCCGAGAGCTACGTCAACCTCATTCCCACCCCGTTGGGCGGTACCCACGTCGCGGGCTTGCGGAGCGGTCTCGTGCACGCACTCCGCGAGTTCTGCGAGTTTCGCGACCTGATGCCTAAGGGGCTGCGCATAAACGGCGAGGACATCTGGGACAAATGCGCCTACGTGCTGTCCGCGAAACTGGCCGACCCGCAGTTCAGTGGTCAGACCAAGGAACGCCTGTCGTCGCGGCAATCCAGCGTGTTCATCTCCGGCGTCGCCAAGGATGCCTTCAGCCTCTGGTTGAACGAGCATCCGGGCGAGGGCGAGAGCATCGCGGAGATGGCCATCGCCAATGCCCAGCGCAGGGTTCAGGCGAGCAAGAAGGTCGCCCGCAAGAAGGTCGCCGCTGGCCCGGCGCTGCCCGGCAAGCTCGCCGATTGCGCGAGCCAGGACGCGGAGCGCTCGGAGTTGTTCCTCGTGGAGGGGGATTCGGCGGGTGGTTCGGCGAGAGGCGCGAGGGACCGCGAGTTCCAGGCCGTGTTGCCGTTGCGCGGCAAAATCCTCAACACCTGGGAAGTCGATCCCGCCGAGGTCCTCGGCCACCAAGAGGTGCACGACATCGCCGTCGCCATCGGCGTCGATCCCAGCTCGTCCGATCTGGCGACACTGCGCTACGGCAAGATCTGCATCCTGGCCGATGCGGACTCCGACGGACTGCACATCGCGACCTTGCTGTGCGCGTTGTTCCTGAAACATTTCACGCCCCTGGTGCACGCCGGTCGGGTGTTCGTCGCGATGCCCCCGCTGTACCGCATCGATCTCGGCAAGGAGGTCCGCTACGCACTCGACGACGCGGAAAAAGAAGGCATCCTGGAGCTCCTCGTGGCCGAGAAGCGACGCGGTACGCCATCCGTGCAGCGGTTCAAGGGCTTGGGAGAAATGGACCCCCTGCAGCTCCGGGAAACCACGATGGCACCGGATACCCGGCGCTTGGTCCGGCTGGATGTCGACTCCATGCCGCGTACGCAGGAAATCATGGACATGATGTTGGCCAAGAAACGCGCCGGCGACCGGCGCGCCTGGCTGGAGCGGAGAGGCAACGAGGCCAACGCCGCCTAGGAGCGGCCAGCAAGCGTCGGACGTAACCGGAGGAGTCGGCAGGAAATGGACATCGAGTCGAACGGGCACAATCCCGCGTCGGACGAAGGCCAGGAAGGCCTGCCGCTGCGCACCTACACGGAACGCGCCTACCTCGACTACTCGATGTACGTCATCAACGACCGTGCCCTGCCCCATGTCGGCGACGGTCTCAAACCGGTGCAGCGGCGCATCGTCTACGCCATGTCCGAGCTCGGTCTCACCGCGACGGCCAAGTACGTCAAGTCGGCGCGTACAGTGGGTGACGTGCTGGGCAAGTTCCATCCGCACGGCGAGTCGGCCTGCTACGAGGCGATGGTGCTCCTGGCACAGCCGTTCTCGACTCGCTACCCGCTCGTCGACGGTCAGGGCAACTGGGGCGCGCCGGATGATGCCAAGTCGTTCGCGGCAATGCGCTATACCGAAGCGCGCCTTGCCGGGGTTGCGGAAGTGCTGCTCGGCGAACTCGGCCAGGGCACGGTGGACTACGTGCCCAACTTCGACGGTGTGTTGTCGGAACCCGAGCTGTTGCCGGCACGGTTGCCGATGGTCCTCTTGAACGGCTCGACCGGGATCGCGGTGGGCATGGCGACGGACATCCCGCCCCACAACCTGCGCGAGGTGGCGGGTGCGTGCATCCAGCTGATAGACCGGCCGTCGACAACGACCGCGGAACTCATGGAGACCATTCGGGGACCGGATTTTCCGACCGATGCGGTGATCACCACGGCACCGGACGAGATCCTTAGGGCGTACGAAACCGGGCGCGGCTCCGTTCGGGCCCGGGCCCGCTACGTGCGCGAAAACGGCGACCTGGTGATCACCGGCTTGCCGTACCAGGTCTCGCCGTCGAAGGTCTTAGAACAGATCGCCGCCCAGATGCAGGCCAAGAAGCTGCCGATGCTCACCGACATCCGGGACGAATCCGACCACGAGAACCCGACCCGCCTGGTATTGACGCCGCGCTCGAACCGGGTCGATGTCGAGCGGCTGATGAGCCACCTCTTCGCCACCACCGACTTGGAACGCAACTATCGATTGAACTTCAACGTCATCTGCCTCGACCGCCGGCCCAAAGTGCTCGACTTGAAAGGCCTGCTCGCGGAGTGGCTCAAGTTTCGTCTGGAGACGGTGCGTCGGCGCCTCGAGTTCCGTCTCGAACGTATCCGTCGGCGCCTCCATGTGGTGGAGGGACTGCTCGTCGCGCACCTCAACATTGACGAGGTCATCCGCATCATCCGGGAGGAGGACGACGCCAAGCCGAAGCTCATGGCGAAGTTCGAACTGTCCGACGAACAGGCGACCGCGATTCTCGACCTGCGGCTGCGCCAACTCGCCAAGCTGGAGGAAGCCAGGCTCGAAGAGGAGAAGCGGGATCTGCTTGCGGAGGCCGGAGACCTGGAGCGGACCCTGGGGTCCCGGGCGCGAATGCGAACTCTGATCAAGAAGGAAATCGCGGCGGATGCGGAGCAATACGGCGACGCCCGGCGAACGGAACTGGCCAGCGTGGCCGAGGCCCGGGCGTACTCGGAGGCGGATCTCGTATCGACAGAACCGGTGACCGTGGTGCTTTCGGATAAAGGTTGGGTTCGTGCCGCCAAGGGGCACGACATCGATCCGGGCGACCTGTCGTATCGCACAGGGGACGGTTTCGCTGCCGCGGCCCGGGGCAAGACCAGCGATCCCTGCGTGTTCTTCGATTCCACCGGGCGGGCCTATTTCGTGCCGCCACACACGCTGCCGACGGCGCGTGGTCAGGGAGAACCGCTTTCCGGCCGCCTGAAGCCGCCCGAGGGAGCGCGTTTCGTCGGGCTGGCGATGGGCGATCCGGCCCTGCGACTCCTGGTCGCGTCCAGCGCGGGCTACGGGTTCCTGACGACACTCGGCGAGACGGTCAGCCGGACCCGCAGCGGCAAATCGGTGCTGAACCTGCACCAGGGCGCTATGGCGCAGTCCCCGGACGCATA
>JAPOYW010000009.1 GCA_026706425.1 Gammaproteobacteria bacterium | reverse complement strand
CCTTCACGCCTTGCGATTCCGGCGGCTGCGTCCATCACCTTGTCGGCAACGTCGTGGGGAATCACCACCGCGCCGTGCTGGTCGGCGTGCACGAGGTCGCCGTCCATGACGGTCATGCCGCAGACGTTGATCTGGGCGCCGAAGGAAACCACGTGCACGAAGGCGTGGGACGGCCCCACCCGGTCGGCGAGCATCTGGAACCTGTCCGCCACGTCGGGCAGGTCCCGGACACTGCCGTCGGTGATGACGCCGAGGCACCCCAGCCCTTTGTGGATGTTGCTGTTCACCTCGCCCCAGAACGAGCCGTAGCCGCGCGAATCGCCGTCGAGATCCTGGATCACGGAGATAGCTGGCTTCGGCCCGCCGGTGTCTATGTAGTTGTAGTAGTCGCCGGGCGTATTCCGACGATCGGCCGGATGCCGCGCACGAATCGTGGCGGTGCGGGCATAGCCGACCATGACTCCGAGTTCGGGGCGTGTGCAGACCAGCGGTTCGACGGTATAGCCGAAGCCGCGCCGGTGCGATGCGACGACCTCCAGCGCGTTGCAGACGGTGGGCGTATCGATGGTGGCGAGTTGCTCGAGCAACTCGGCGGGGTGTTCGGACATTTGGGATCCTTTAGCGCTCGGAGGAAAAGCGTGCAGTGTAAACCCACCGTCCGCGTAGGGGCGACCCTTGTGGTCGCCCGGCTCGCGGGCGTTGCGGGCAACTGCGAACGCGGGACGGGACAAGCCGTCCCCTACGGCGCCGTCACCAAGGATTCGTCGTACGCCCTTCGCGTTAGTATTCCGCTCCAGCGGAAACTAAGCGGCGAAGTCAGCCGCGAGCTGATCGTGGCTAAGTAACGATGCTCAGACCGACAGTCCCCGTTCCTCTCGCCGTTGCTCTTGCTTGGGCACTGTCGGCAAGCGCCGCGGAAGACCGGCCCGTCCCACGCACTGACGACCCCGTCCAAGTCGTGCAGGACGATTCGTTGGAACCCGAGGAAGTGATCGTGATCGGCGAACCGGAGGATCCCTTCAAACCCCACGACTTCGAGTACATGCAGAGCACATACGACGCACGGGGCATGGGCAGTTGCCTTTATCGTCGAGGCTACTTCGCGGAGTCGTTCCACTTCCTGCTCGCCGCCGCGAAGCGCGGCTTCAAGTACGCCCAGGCCCGGGTCAGCTTTCTCTACCAGCAGGGCCTCGGTACGGCGCGCGATGCCGAGGCATCCATTGGCTGGCTCTCCGTCGCCGCCATGGGCACCACCCACCCCGAGATCCGCAACCGTTTCCTCGAGGTCTGGCGTCAGGTTCCCGACCCGCAGCGCCCCTACTACCAACGCATCGTCAACGACTACCGTGCCAAGTACGCCTCCCGACGACACCGCGTCACCTGCGATTTCGCGCCCAAGGCCGGAAGCCACATCCCGTCGCTGACCTGTCGGTTCGCCGACGAGGCGAACTACATGGACATCAACGCGATCCTCGAAGGCCGGGCGCCCGTATCGACGCCTCCCAACCCCTATGGCGCTGGTTGTTAGCGTTCGTCCGCGGTGCTTGGCGCGTTCTTAGAAGTCGACCCGCAACCCCGAATCCAGCGAGCAACCTGCCATGAACCGCATCATCTCCGTGCCGTCGCGACTGTCGTAGAAGCGGATCATCGCCTCGTTGAATTCAAGCCGACGACGCGCCGGAACCGAAATCGCGTCTTCACCGGCGCTGAGCAGGATGCCGTTCATCATGAGCCGGGACGTACGCTTGTTGCCGTCGTAGAAGAACTGGTTCAGCGACCCGAACAGGAACATCGCGATGGCGCGCTCGTGGAGACCGTCGGTTTTCTGCAGTGTCTCCAACCCTTCTTCGAAGATCGACTCCAGCGACTCCCAGTGAGGGGGCTGGTAATCGGTTCCGGCAATCGTTACGGAACCGGTCCGAAAGACGCCCCATTCGAGGGCTTCCTCGCGGGCCACCAAGGCCTGGAAATCGCAGAACGTCTTGCGATTGAGTTCGAACGTTCCTTGTTGCACACGGCCAAGTAGCTCCTTCCAGCTTGCGGCTTGGTTCAGAACCTGCCGTTCGTCCTCCAGCCGGTGCCCGCCCACCGTGACGCCATCGAGCAGCGTCTTGACCTCGGGAAGCGTGAACGGGTTCCCCTCCAGGGCAACGGTATCGTGGACGATGCCCTCTAGTACCTTGCGGACGCGAAAGCAAGCCCGCCGGACATCACGCGCTTGATCAGCCCGGAACGTGACCGGATCGTAGGTGAATCCCAGACTGCCCGCTCTCGCGTTGTCCATGGCGCTCTCCGAGGCTGCGGCGCATTGTCGCGGAAACGTCCCGTGGGGGCGACCCTATCGCGCCCGTAGGGCGCGCGGTCGCCCGCGTCGTTCGCCAAGGATTTGTCGTGCACCCTCCCTGCCTTGCTGTCGGTGGTACGTGTGGCGTTTCGCGTATAGTCCTTGGGTTGCGCCACCGGGAGAGACCGCATGACCGACGTTGCCCACGTCGGCGCACGGCTGAACAGCCTGTTCGATCCGGGATTCAAACCCGAGGACCGCGTTTTGATGGACGCCAAAGGATTGACGCCCACCCCGGGTGTGCTCCCCGAAGCGCCAACAGTGAAGATCCGCGACGGGCGCGAACTGCAACAGCAGGCAAAGACAGACGCCTCGTTCACCGAGGCGGGCTTCTTCGACGAACACAGCTTCGTCCTCCTCGATCACACCTCGGACGTTCAGAACTGGGACAGCGATCCGGCGGTTCCGCCCCAGGACACGGACATCGCCCGCATCTACTACCCGGAAATCGCGACGATCATCCGCGACCGGCTGTTGCCGGGCTACGGCCTGGAGATCCCGCAAGTGCCGTACCTGCTTCGCCGGGGTCCCGAAACGCCCAACCCGTTCTACGGCACGGTCGTCCACCAGGACTACGGCTTAAGTGCCGACGACTACCAAGAGAACGTCGCGGCCTACGGCACGGACGAGCATGCCCGCGCCTGGCGCGGGCAGTACGACCGGGACGAGGTGGCGGGTTTCCTCGTCATCAACTTCTGGCGGACCGTCTACATGGACGAACCGCTCCGCCACCAGCCGCTGACGATCTGCGATCCGTATTCGGTCGAACCGGACGACGTTCTCTCGACGGGACTGCTCAACTTCACCCCGACCGGCCGCCCGTCGAACCAGCTTGGGATGCGCTACAACCCGGACCAGCGGTGGTACTACTACCCGTCAATGACCAAGGGCGAAGTCCTCGCCTTCAAGAACTTCCAATGCTGGAAGGACGAGCCGCCGATGCTTCGAACCTGCTTCCACTCGGCCTTCGACGAACCCGACCCGCCAGAGCAGGCGAGCGAGCGCCAGAGTTGCGAGTACCGGATCGGCGTCTACTTCCTCAACGACTAAACAGGGATCTCGACATGGCATACGACCTAGTCATCCGAAACGGCACCTTGGTCGACGGCACCGGCGCGCCGCGCCGCCACGGCGACCTCGCCGTGCAGGGTGACCGCATCGTCGCCGTGGGGGAGGTGAACGGCAAAGGCAGGCGCGAGATCGACGCCGTC
>JAPOYW010000201.1 GCA_026706425.1 Gammaproteobacteria bacterium | reverse complement strand
CATGTCATCGCATGCACTTCCCCCTTCGCCAAGCTTCGCCTGGCGCAAGACAAGTCCGCCCCTACGGCTACCGGGAGGCCCGGTTCGCCAGCAGACCCCAGTCAGATGCGATACGTTACGGCGTTTTCGACGAGGAACCGGACCACCCATGAACGTCAACGACGACCCCTACATGTACAACGGCTTCCCGATGAACACGCCGATGGATATCCGGCTCGGCCTGACGAACGAGGACGGGATCCACCACAAGCTGCGCTGGGGGATCATCTCGGCATCTTCCATCTCATCCGACTGGGTGAAGTCGTTGCAGGACGTTCCTGGCGCGCAGTTCGCCGCCATCGCCGCCAGGGACATGGACCGCGCCCGGGCATTCGCCGACGCCCATGAAATCCCCACGGCCTACGACTCCTATCAAGCCCTTTGCGAGGATCCCGACGTCGACATCGTCTACATCGCGTCCAAGACCTGGGACCATCACCGCGACCTGATGATGGCCATTGCCGCCGGCAAGCACGTGCTCTGCGAAAAGCCCTTCACCGATACGGCGGACCAGGCCAAGGAGGCGTTCGAGGCCGCCGACAAGGCCGGCGTCGTGTGCTGGGAGGGGATGTGGCTGCGTTTCTTCCCTGCCGTCGAACATGCGAGAGCCGCCATGGAACGCGGCGACATCGGCGACATCCGGGTCGTTCAGGCGGACTATCCCGACCGGGTCTACGCGCTGAATCCCGCCATCACCGGCTTCGGTGCCGACGAAATGCCCGTCATCGCCGCGGCGGGCCGAAGAGCCCGGGTGCAGCCCCTTGCGAACGGGGTGTACTCCGCCCACGGCGGCTCCCCGAGCGCCGCCGTGCTGCAGTACTCCGACCAGGAGGGCATCGCCGTCATCACCTTCCCCAACGGTCGCTTCATCGAGGAATCCCAATACATCGGCACAAAGGGCCGGATCACCATCGAAACGCCCTCCCACCACCCGAGCGCCGTGACGATTCGTACCGGACGGCCACCGCGACGCGGCACACGCCGGGAGGAAGGCAAACCCGTCATCGAACTCGACCCCCGCAAGGGTTGGACCGGCGACTGGATCGAGACGCACTGGAACCGGGACCGCAACCCGAGCAGCGGACCGTTCAACCAAGTGGAGCGATTCGAATACCCCGTTCCAACACCGGCACCCATCACCCGTGGCCAGCCGCCTGGCTCACGCTGGAACGGCGAACGGCTTATCACCTACAAGGGCTGGACGTGGCATGGGGGCAATCAGCATGGTTTCACCTACCAGGCGCAGGCCGTGCACCGCTGCATGGCGGCCGGCTTGCAGGAGTTGCCGCAGTGGACCACCGCCGAGTCGATCCGCGTCTGCGAGATCATCGACGAGATCAACCGGCAATGCGCCGAGCGAGGTTTCTGACCCAAGCACTCGGGTCGGCTACGACGGTCGCGGGATCGTCGCTGTTTGGACAGTGTGAGAGATTTCTCACCCGTCGCAGCGCGGCCCGATGATCGACGCGGCTGCCATGCACCAGCCTGCTTTCCGTCTTGCCACGAGGAACACCGCCTGGAATGCCGCGCCCTGGGCACTCCGCCAAGTCGCTGCAGCGACGATGCCGTCACGTCCCTCCCGGACGGGCTGGACGTCTTCGACCGTTCCCGGTGGATCCGCATGAAGCTTGTTGGCGACTTCCGACGCATTCCCGTATCGGTCCACCCGACCGACGCCGACCTTGGTGAAGGGGTAGACGAGGGTTTCCGTTGCGGCACCGAGATCTCCCGCCGCCCAGTTCTCCAGGTGCGCCGCAACGACGCCTAGAGGTGCCGAGGAATCGAGCACTTCCCCCTCGGTGAAGGAATCCGTCCCGAAACGCGCCTGGATGCCCCAGGAGCCGTCGAGGCGGGTCACGATGTACGTCACCCGATTACGCAGGATCGGCTCGTCCTTGGCGTTGTAGCGCGTCCAGCCACCCGCGAGGTGGACCTTGTCGTCGGACTCGTGGATTCGGACCGGGTCGACGCCCACCGACCGCACCCACCCGGTGGCTTCCCGGGCAGCCCACGACGCCCGGGCCGCATAGTCGTCGGGCGTCTGGTAGTAGGGGCTGTTGCCCGTTGCCGAAACCCGGGTGTGCGGATAGCTCATGACGGCTGCCCAAGCCTGGGCGTCCTTGGCGCTGTCCGCACGGAAGAACTCGTAGTACGGGTCTTCCGGTGCTTGGAATACCTTCGACATGCTCGACTCCTCTAGGACCATTCCACATCTTGGCGGGCCGGATTGCCGCCCTGCCGGTGCCGCCACGGACGGGCGTCGGCGTCCCAAGGATGGGCGACCAGCCACTCCTCGCTCATCGCGACACCGAGACCGGGACCGGGGGGCAACGAGAAGTAGCCATCCTTCTGTACGGGGAAGTCGCCCACCGTGGCGTCCTGGTACCAAGCGTGGATGCCTCCCTCCTGGATCAGGAAGTTCGGCGTACACGCGTCCAGGTGAAGTGACGCAATGGTGGCAAACGGCCCGTAGCAGTTGTGGGGTTGAATCCCGACATAGTGCGCTTCGGCCATCGCGGCGATCTTCTTGAGTTCCAGGATGCCGCCGGCCTGGACGATGTCCGGCTGGATGAGATCCACCGCATGCAGCGGGAACAGTTCGGCGAAATCGAACTTGGTCAATAGCCGCTCCCCGGTGGCGATGGGGATGTTCACGTGGTCCGAGACCTTCTTCAGGGCGTCGAGGTTCTGCGGCGGTACGGGTTCCTCGTAGAAGAACGGCCGGAATTCCTCCAACCGGTTGCCGACCCGGATCGCGTCCGAAGGCGAAAGCCTGCCGTGTACCTCCACCAGGAGCTCGACGTCGCTGCCCACCGCCTCCCGAACCGCCTTCATCTTTTCGATGGCGAGATCCTCCGAGTCACGGTCGATGAAGATTCCGCGATGTTCGAACGGGTCGCCCTTCAGCGCCGTGAGACCCTGCTCGACGTGGTTCATGGCGTTCTCCACGGCGAGTTCCGGCGTCGGTCCGTCCCAACGCCCGTAGGTCCAGATCCGATCGCGCACCCTGCCGCCCAGCAGTTCGTACACCGGTGCACCCAACGCCTGGCCTTTGATGTCCCAGAGCGCGATCTCGATGCCGCTGATGGCGCACATCTGGATAACGCCGCCGCGGACATGGAAGTGGTGGTAGAGGGTTTGCCAATGGCGTTCGATTTCCATCGGATCGCAGCCGGTGATCACCTTGCCGAACTCGTCGATCATCGTGCCGGCGGCCAGCGGCCCGCAGGTGGCTTCGCCCCAGCCGGTGATGCCCTCGTCGGTCTCGATCTTCACGAAAACGAAGTTTCGGGGGACGTTGGTGGGACTTGAAGCGGGGAAGGCTTTCACGGAGGTGATCTTCACGGACTCTCCTGACTACGAGGGGGCAAACCGACCATTAGACCACCAAATCAAGACCTCGTGGCGGCAAAAGCCCACGCTTGCAGGGCAATCGCATTTGAATTCACTTGACCTGCTGGGCGGCTCTCACCATGTCGAGGAGGAAGTCGTCGTCCCATCCGGCGCGCTTGATCTTGCCGCG
>JAPOYW010000424.1 GCA_026706425.1 Gammaproteobacteria bacterium | reverse complement strand
GCGGGGAGGTGAATTCGTGGTCGGGCTGACGGCGGCTCGGGCGGCAACCCCCTCACGGGACCCGGGGCGGCTCAGTGTTGCTGCCGTGGTGTCATGGGCGGTCGTCGCGAACTGCCAGGCCGTCGAAGACTCACAAGGGGAGGCATCGATGCATGACGTTGACGACACGATAACCGTCGACACGCGTCTCGGCCAAATCCAGGGCCTTCGCCAAGACAACGTCCTGCACTTCCGCGGTATTCGGTACGCCCAGCCGCCGCGCCGCTTCTGGCCGTCGAGCGCTTCGATGCCTTGGACCGGGTCGTACGATGCGACCTGGTTCCCCAACCGCTGTATGCAGCCGGATTCCAGTTTGCTGGGCGAGCCCGTGGGACCAACGAACGAGGATTGCCTTTTTCTGTACATCGTAACGCCCGCCGTCGAAGACGCCCAACGCGCCGTGCTGTTCTGGATCCATGGTGGCAGCCTCGTGAACGGGTCGGCCAACGAATACGACGGTTCGATGTTGGCGGCCCAAGGCGATGTCGTCGTGGTCACCATCAACTACCGACTCGGCCTTTTCGGCTTCCTGGACCTGTCACCGCTCGGCGACAAATTCACGGGGTCCGGATCGAACGGCTTCCGCGACCAAGTGCTGGCCCTCGAATGGGTGCGGGACAACATCGCCGAGGCGTACCGCTGATCGCAGGCTCGAATCGCGACGAGGGTACTTTCTTCTCCGCGCTTATCACCCTATTCGCTCCCGATTTCCAGCCGCCGAACCGCGAGTTCGCGGCGGCGGTCGTAGGCGATGCGGATTCGGCACCCTACCTCGAGGCCCTGAAGGCGCAGCATCCCGATGCGGACGCGATGGCGATCTACGAGCACATCTGGAGTGCCATGTTCCTCAGGTCGGCGATGGGCAGCACGGAGCGGGCCACGGCCGCCGGTCCGGGAGGCTGGCTGTACCGGTTCGACCTGCCAACGACCGTGGAACTATTCCGCAAGGAAGTTGGTGCAACCCACGGTGCCGAGATTGCGTTCACCTTCAACCGCTTCAACAGCGCCGACCCTGGCGGATTGCTCCTCTACGATCCCGAAGATCCGGTCGTGCGACGGCTGTCTCGGCGTTGGTCGGATACCGTGATCGCCTTTGCGAAGACCGGCGACCCCAACGGGGCGGGACTGCCCCGCTGGCCGCGCTACGACGCGCGGAGCAGACAGACCCTGATTCTCGACGCCAACTCGCGCGTCGAGGCAGATCCCGACCGGATCGATCGCCAGCTTTGGGAAGGCGTTTTGGGAGACGGGTGAGACGGCGCATTTCGCAGGCTACCGCCACAGGAAAAACCGCCCCACCGCCCAGCCCGGCCTAGCGGCGATCGCCGAGAAGTCCGACGGGCTCCTAGGTCGGTCCCGCCGGCAGTTGATGGTAGTCCGCGATGGCGAGACCCGCCGCGACGCTGGTGAACGGATCGTGGTCCACCACCCTGCCCGGGAAGAAGCCGTCCAGTAGGCGTTGCACGGCAGGTATCAACGACGAGCCGCCGGTACGGAGCACGATGTCGATCGCAGACCGGGGAAGGGTCGCCCGCGCGAGAGTGGCCTCGATGCCCTGATCGATGCGCCCTAGCATGTCCGCGATCATTCCTTCGAAACGCTCGCGGGATAGTTGTACGTCGACGTCGATCTCCGGAATGTCCAAGACGGCCTCGTCCTCGTGGGACAGGCGTGCTTTGAATTCCTTGATGGCCTGGAAAACGACGTAGCCCAGGTTCTGGTCGATTAGCTCCCGGAGGCGGCGGAACTTCGTTCGCTCCGGGCCGCCATGATCGATGCAGTCCTTGACCGCCGTCGTGTAGCGATTCTGGTTGAGGAGATAGGTGACCGGCCAGTTCACCAGGAATTCCTCGTATTCGTCGAAGGGGAACTCGGTGTCGATGTCCCCGTATTCGCCGGGACGCCGCCACCGTTCGCCCTTGCCGAGCAGCGGGAACAGCAGTTCGCGGAACAGGCGCTGGTCGATGTGGTCACCGCCCAAGCCGATGCCGTGGGTGTTGACCACGCGGAAGCGGTTGTCAGGTGTCCGCTCGAGAATGCAGAAGTCCAGCGTGCCGCCGCCGAAATCGACGGTCAGGACGTGTTTGCCCACCGCGTCCGGGTTGGCGTGGAGGAAACTCACGGCCGCGGCAATCGGTTCTGGATAGAACCTCGGTTTCGCGATCCCAGCATAGCGATACGCCTCGCCGAGACGCGACAGCGCAAGCTGGTTGCGATGTTCGTCGCGGCCCTCGAAATTTACCGGATGACCTACGCAACCCTGGTCGAACGTGCCGACCATTGCCGATAGCGCTTCGCGCATCCGGAGCAGGATCGGCGTCACCAGCGCCACCAGTCGAAAAGGGTGGTCGAAGACCATGAGCCGGCGTACGTCGGCCTTGCCCAACAGGCGTTTCGTGCCTCGGAACAGGCGACCCCGCATGCCGGTATCGGTCATGGCGTCCCCGTAGACATCGACGGTCATCGTCTCGCCGGGATTGCGCGAACCGGCGTTCGCGTACCCCACTGCCAGCATCGCCTTGCCGATCACCTCCGGGACCAGCTCGACCTTGCGGCCGGTGTTGTCGTCGATGTAACGGTCGATGGCGTCCTGCCCGGTCCGCGTCTGCAAGGCCCGGTCGATGTAGGTCGCCGAAGGCATGATTTCCGCTTCGTGTTCCGATGCGCCGGTCGAGGCCGTGCCACGGTCCTCCAGCGTGACCAAGGTGACCTCGTCGCCATCGAAGACGGCGGCGACGGAGTTGCTGGTGCCGAAGTCGACCCCGACGCCGACGCGCCGTGCGCTCAAGCCGTGGGCTCCCGCCGACGTGCCGATTTGGTGCTGGCGATCAACGGGCGGTGGGTCAACGTATGCCCCGGTCGGTGAAGGTCGGCCAGTCTATATCGCCGCCCGCCCCGCCCGCCCAATTCAACTACCGATCGCTGGGACGCCGTTGTATGCTTGAAGTGTCGATCAAGAAGCAGTCCGCTGGCAGCTGCGGGATCGACAGAACTTTGGCTAGGAGTAATGGGACTGCGGGTGGACCCAACGGTTCACCCGCAGTTTGTTCGCCCCTCGCCCTATCGGCCCGCCGCGCCCCTGAACTCCACGAGGGGCTCGATACCGCACGTCACCCCCGTGCCGCCCAGTCCGCAATAGCCGTTCGGCACTTTGGCCAGATACTGCTGGTGGTAGTGCTCGGCGTAGTAGAAGGTGGGGGCGGCCTCTATCTCGGTGGTGATCTCGCCGTAGCCGGCCGCCGACAGGGCGTGCTGATACTGTTTCCGGGAGGCCAAGGCAAGCTCGCGCTGCCCGTCGTCGTAGACGTAGATCGCCGAACGGTACTGCGTACCGACATCGTTGCCCTGGCGCATTCCCTGGGTGGGGTCGTGCGTTTCCCAGAACACCTTCAAGAGATCGGCGTAGCCGACGGTCGCTGGGTCGAAAACGGCCAGGACGCCCTCGGTATGCCCGGTAAGCCCCGAGCAGACCTCCTCGTAGGTCGGGTTCCGGGTGTGGCCGCCCGCGTAGCCGACAGCCGTCGTC
>JAPOYW010000470.1 GCA_026706425.1 Gammaproteobacteria bacterium | reverse complement strand
CACGCGCGAGGGCCGGAGAGCCGCTCCGTTGTCGCGGCGAATCGGTTCGGCGGATTTCAAGGGTGCTGACGGGAGAACGACGAAACGCAGAAAGGGCTTGCAATCGGGGAGGCGGCCACACATGTCTGGTTCAGGTTGAGCGTGCGCTGGGCGAAGCGAGCGATGTTGGCCAGGATCTCGTCGGCGGTCTTCGTCCAGACGAAAGGCTTGCCTTCGGTATTGTGGGCATCGATGAACTCCTGAATCGCCGCTTCCAGCGCGTGAACGCTCCGATGCACACCCCGGCGCAGTTGCTTCGTCGTCAGCTCGGCAAACCAGCGCTCGACGAGATTGAGCCACGAAGCGTAGGTAGGAGTGAAGTGGACGTGGAACCGCGGCCGCTTGGCGAACCAGGCCTGTATGAGCGGCGTCTTGTGCGTCCCGTAGTTGTCCATGATGAGGTGGACGTCGACGTCCGCAGGCACGCTGGCATCGACGCGGTCAAGGAACTTCCGAAACTCGACGGACCGGTGCCGGCGATGCGTCTGCCCGATGACCGTGCCGGTCTGAACGTCGAGGGCCGCAAACAGCGACGTGGTCCCGTGACGCCGGTAGTCGTGGGTCCGCCGTTCGGCCTGTCCCGGTTGCATCGGCAGCAAAGGGGCCGTGCGGTCGAGGGCCTGAATCTGGGACTTCTCGTCGAGGCACAGCACCACGGCATGGTCCGGCGGATTCACATACAACCCGACGATGTCCCGCACCTTGTCGATGAGCAACGGGTCGGGTGACAGCTTGAACGTCTCGCTGCGGTGGGGGCGCAGTCCGAAGGCGCGCCAGATGCGGCTGATGGTCATGCGACTCAGCCCCGTCTTACGGGCGAGCGAACGAGTGCTCCAGTGCGTGGCGCCGGGCGGAGTCGCTTCCAGGGTAGTGACTACGACCTGCTCCACCTGGTCATCGGTGACGGTGCGCGGTGCACCCGGTCGCGGCTCATCCAGGAGGCCATCGAACCGGCCGCGCGCAAAGCGCGTGCGCCATTTGCCTACCGTCGCCGGCGACAGGCGCAGACGCCGGGCGACGGTCTTGTTGTTCTGGCCTGCCGCGCAGCCGAGCACGATGCGAGCCCGCCGCGCCAACTGCGGGACGGTGCGCGACCGCCGAGCCAGAGACTCGAGGTGCTGGCGTTCGTCCTCGGTGAGAACAATAGCAACCGTTGGGCGTCCCGTTCGCATGCCACCTTCCAGAGCAAAGGGAATTGGGTCGCCCAACTTTATACACTTTCTTCAGGGACGGGACACTAGAATCGGCTCGAGATATTCGGCGACCGAAGAGAACACGTACTCGAGCTCGTCGAGAAACAGCTCGATACGTTCAGCGGTTGGAAGGCAGGCGCGGTGCGGTTCAAAGGGAATCAGCGGGCGGCGGGCTGGTGAGTCACGGCAGTCGCCGGGCGAGTCCGATGTAGGGTCCATCGCACGTGAAGGTCTCGCCACGGCGTGCCAACATTCCGATGAGCAGTACCGGCACGTCTCTGTCGGAACAGCCCATCTCTTCTGCGATGACGCCGGACGTCGATGGCTGGCCAAGTCGTCGCAGGGTCTCGATCAGCTTGGGGAGGAACTGTTCGGCGTCGCTTACAGGCCGGTGCGGATCGGGGCTGGAGACTTGGCGGTGAGCTTCGGTGACGAGGGCGAAGGCCTCTTCCTCGAGTTCTTCTGTGAGAGAGCCGGGGCGGGGCGTGCTATTCTTGAGATGCACTTCTCCTCCGCTGTCGACTTGCGCTTTCCAGGGCGGGCTGCCGACGGTTTGAGGTTCAGCGCCGCTGGTGTCCGCCAGCGGCGTTTCCGTGTACGCCGATCAGCGTAGCACGTCTCGAAGCGGGAACCTGGCTGTTCGCGGACGGTGAGTTGATTTCGCAAACGACGCGAGCTAGGATGCCGTACGTAGAGCCGCCACGACGCGGGAACGTCGTGGCCTGATGCTCCGTTGGGTGTCGGCTACTACTCCGAATCAGGAGCCGGCACCCTCCTCCAGAGGAGGATGCTGTGTCGAAACAGGACCAGCTTAGTCGAGTTCTGTCCAGGACGTCAACAAGCCGATCTGGATCGTTTCCGGCGTCCTCTAGTCCCTCCGAATCGTTCGCGTTTTTGACACCGGCCTGGATGCATCACTAGCCGGTGAGCGCTTTGGACCGGTGAGTGCTTTGGAAAGGACTGGGCGGGCTCATAGCTGAGCCCAGTCAGTAATGGAGGGTCGGATGTTTGAACGTCTAGGCAAGCTGGTTCCGGCACTGTCGATCATCGTCGTGGTGGCGGCTATGATCGATGCGATTACCCAGAGCGTCAAACTCAGATGGAACGTACTTCCAGATATCCACTTCATCGCCGACGCAGCGATTGTGGCTTTCTGGGGAAGTTTCACATTGAGCCTCTTCGTTATCATCACGAAACGAGTTGATAATCCACGCCTTGCGCAAGCGCTCGTTGCGGGTGTCTTTGGAACAGTGCTGATCCTGATAGAGGAGGTTGGTGGGTGGAAGGTGGGAGATTTCAATTTCGGTCTGGAAGAACTTCTGCTGGCTTCGGCAGGGCTGAACATGTTGATAGAGGAGGCCAGACTAGCAGAGGTGTACAAGGACATTGAGTCTCGGAGACGGGAAGCACAGAACCAGACCGAGAAGATCATCAAGGACGTGAAGACGTTTCGAGGGCGGGTCTTTTCCGCTGCGGAGAAGGTATTCGGACCCCGAGAATAGGTGTCTCTCTGTTGTCTCTTGGTCTTCCGGCCGAACAGGGCTTGGACGAATCAATCGAGTGAGACGCCGAGGCTCTGGAGGTCGTTCCGAGCGCAGATCAAGTTTCGCATCACTTGGTGAGCGTTACGGCGGATTCGAGATCCAGGACGCGCTTCCTGGCATCGTTGAGTTGACCGGTGGCTGAACGGCTACGGTTGTCGAATGGGGATGGAGGACCAATCGACAATGACCCTCTACTACGTCAACCGGAACGAACAGCCGAACCATGACCATGAAGTACACGAGTGGGGCTGTCAGTGGATACCGAAGGGGGAGAATCGAATCTTTCTCGGCGTGTTCGACTCGTGCGATGATGCCGTGAAGAGGGCTCGGGACTATTATGAGCGAGCCAACGGCTGCGTTCACTGCTCGCCGGCCTGCCACACGACCTAGAGGCTCGTGTCCCTGCACCAGGCCGTCATCGACTTCGGCGTCTGCTGAATGATCAGCGTACGGCCGTCCTCCAGGACGATGTTTCCTTTCATCTTCCCGTGACCGCAGCAGCTCGCGACAGTCTGAATCCCGGCGGCATTCAGTGCTGCAACGATCCGGTGAATGCAGAAGTCGATGCAGACCACGCGACCATTGATCGGAAGGCTCACCTGGTGCTTGTACGTTTCCACACTGCCAGGCTGACCATCACAGAACGGGCAATCCGGTTTAATCACGCAGGCCCCAGCATTACTGATTGCGGCGTGGGTGCCGTCCGAACAGAGCCTGGGCGACGTCGTGTGGCGAGGCGTCCGGGATGCTGATGTCTTCCTCGAGCTCGGCCGGCGTCGGCCGGTAGCGCGGGT
>JAPOYW010000022.1 GCA_026706425.1 Gammaproteobacteria bacterium | reverse complement strand
CTGGAAAATGCCCCACGGAATGAGCCCGCGTTCGTGGAAGCGCTTCAGCACGGCGCCACGGTAGGAGTAGACCGGGATACCCGCCTCGAGCGCCGACGCCACGTAGTCCTGCTCCGACAGGTCGATGGTGTCGCCGACACGGGAGCGCCGAGCCTCCCGGGCCGTGGCCAGTGCCGCCATGGCGCCTGCCGTGCCCGCCATCATCGCGCATTGGTGCCCGAAGACCTTGAGCGGGGGAAACTCGGGTTCGGGGTGGGTTCCCGGACAGAAATTGGCCCAGCCGCCGGCGTTGGCCACGATCAACTCCGTAGCCCGGTAGTCGCGGTACGGACCCGTGATGCCGAACGGCGTGATCGACAGCGTCACGAGTCGCGGGTAGTCGGCTTCGAGTCTTGTCGGATCGATTCCGAGTTCCACGGCCTTCAGTCGAGGTTCGTTGTGGACCAGGACGTCCGCCCAGCCGAGCAACCTATCGAGCTCGCCTCGGCCTTCGCGGGAAGCGACATCCAGGCAGACGCCGCGCTTGTTGACGTTGACCGCCAGGAACGTGCCGCTCTTCTCGGGATCGATGCCGGCGTTGGGGAATGGCCCAAGGCGCCGGGCCGGATCGCCTTGGGGCGGTTCCACCTTGACCACGTCCCCGCCGTGGTCGCCGAGCAGTTTCGCCGCGTACGCGGCCGAGACGCCGCCGCCCAGTTCAAGGACGCGTAACGGCCCAGACACCCGCGGCTCCGTCATCGGCTACGAGATGATTGGTCAGTCGTAAAGGCCGCGTGGCATCAGGGCGAACTTGCTGTAGTCCGGCCCCGTCTTCTGCCAGCCGTAGGGTTGCTTGGCCCCAAGCAGGTTGAGGAATCGCGTGTCGTTGGCGTGGCGTTCCCGAACATCGTCAGGCACCACGTCGCCGTGTCGCTCCTGGGTCTGGATGTACTGGCGGTTGAAGTACACCGCGAGGTTCATGCGGATTCCCGGGATCTCGCGCACGAAGGAGCCATGCCAACTGTTGCCATGCCAGATGACCGCATCGCCCGGGTCGATGTCCATCGCGACCGCCTTGGGGTTGCCGCCGTCCCCGAGACCCATTTCATCCAGCCGCGGCCCTCGCCCCAGCTTGTGGCTGCCGGGTACGAGGGCCAACGCCCCGCCTTCCCGGTTGTAGGGCGTCAGCGCGTAGTTCACGTTCGCGACCTGGGAAAACGCCGCGAACGGCGCGGGGATGCCGTTGCCGTTGTCCGAATGCAACGGCAGCGGCATGCCGCCCGGTCCCTTGAAATGGCACCCCATGCTCGACAGCAGGCAGCTTTCGCCGAGCAGATAGGTGATGAGCGCAAGGGGCTTGGGCTCCATCAGGATCTCTTCGAAGATCTCGTCGTCGTAGAGCAGATAGGGGACATAGGTCATGCCCTGGAAGTCTTCCGCCGTCGCGGTCTCGAGATTGATTTCGCGCCCAACGTGCTTCTCGACCCGGGCGAGAATCGCCGACTTCGCCCGTTCGATCTGCGCCTCGGACAAGACGCCTTTGACCGTCGTGAAGCCGTGGGCCTCCAACTCGATGATGTTGTCCCTGAGACCGTGTTCGTCAATCGCGTCGAGCACGCGCCGAAGCGCATCCGACTCGGCGGGGATGGTCTGGGCCTCTGCCATGGTTCCTCGGTCGTCGTGGGAACGAACCAGTCATTTTGCCGAAACGAAGTCCCGGTGGAAAGCCGCGGGCGGTGCGTACGACCTTCGGGCGCGATGGGGTCGCCCCACGAGGCCCGTCGCGTGCGAGATTTCGCACATGGTTTGGTGTTAGTGTCCTGCATACGGCGCCGTTGCGGTCAAGCAAGGTAACCACCGCAACCACATCGGGAAGTCGAGACGATGACCAACGGCGACAACAAGCAACCGCGTATTGAGACTGCAACTGCATCGGTGCCGCAGCGGCGTACCTTGTCCCTTCCATCTTGGCTCGACGGGCGCACCATCGCCGTCTTGACGGGCTTGGTGTCCATAGCGGCCATGGTTCAGACGTCCCATTCACGCCTCAGCGACGACATCCATCGCCTTCGGGACGAGATGTCTGCGATGCGAACAGAGTTGCGGCAGGAGTTTCGAGCGGAAATCGGCGGCTTGCGGCACGAGTTGCACGGGCAAATCGGTGGTTTGGGGCAGGAGTTGCGAGGGGAAATAGCCAGCTTGCGTAACGAACTCACTGCGAAGATCGAGAAACTCGACGAACGACTTCGACGAGTGGAGATCGACGTTGCCGCCATCCGCACGCATCTCATCGGCTTCGACGTTCGCCCGCACGACGACCAGCCGCAACACGAACCGTCGTAGGGGACGGGCTTGTCCCGTCCCGTCTTCAGAGAGCCGGTCTCCAAGCGTCTCGCCTCGCACTGACCGCCGCGAAATCGGCAAACGCGGTAGGGACGCCCTTCGAGTCTCCCCAATCCTGGGGACGCGAGACGTGTCGTGGTTGGCGTAGTGTGGGCCTTGTCGTTCCTCGATGGAGAAACCGCGATGAATGACCGAGACCATATGCAACCGCTGAAACTAGGGGAACGTGAAAAACCAACACCGAATGTCGGGTGAAAAACGCTGCGCAGATGCGGGCAGCGCAGGGAGGGTGGCCGAAAACCTGAAACGGGAGGCCGTGGACGTGAAACGGGCCAACCCGGTCCATAACGGGCCAATCTGGTGGCGGTTTAGGGGTTCTGGGGTGCGGAGAACCGCGTGTTCGAGGCGGTGTCTCCCGGGGGCTTCAATAGACGAAGCCGGGCTCGGCCTGGTGGACGGGCTCGAACTCGGGCAGGTCGGCGGCCACGATCTCCGCCGGGAGGCGGTCCCGCCACTCGGCGGCGAACCGGGGCTCCACGGTCTCGAGCGCGAGCCGCGCGCCGCCGGCTCCGCCCCAGTTGGCGAACACCCACTCGCCCGGCGACCGCTCCCACCCGCCGTAGTCCCGTGCCGACCAGACGCTGCAGAAGGGGCACAAGCGCGGAGTCGCCCTCGAAGAGGACGACGCGCGGGTCGACGCGGATCGCGCCGTCCGGAACCTCGATAGTCAGGAATTCCGCCATCGGTCGAGCATTATATGCCTTTTCGAGACCCACGACGGCCGCAGCATGGCATCGAGGAACGCGTCGACCATTGCGGGCTGGAGGCGGAACCAGTCGAGGGTCCACTGGTCGCCGTGGAGCAGCGACTGCGCCAGCAGATTTCCCCTTCTTCAACGGAGCCGGGACCCCGTGGGATCCCCGGCGCGTCGACACGCGAGGCCGAATCGTCTACCTGCAGGTCAAGAAAGCGTACGACCTGCCGTTCTAGGAGCAATACCGATGATCAGAAACATGATGGGGAGCCTTGCGACGCTGGCGGCGTTGTCGTCGCTGGCGGCGGGTATAGAGTTCTTCGAAGGCAGTTGGGACGACGCTTTCGAGGCAGCCGAAGCAAACGACCAGCTTGTCTTCGTGGATGTCTACACCGAGTGGTGCGGGCCCTGCAAGCTGATGGACGCCAACGGGAACGCCAACGGGTGTACGACAAATCGTTGGTGAGCGGGCGCCAACGTCGTCATGCGGCGATCCCGAGGCG
>JAPOYW010000112.1 GCA_026706425.1 Gammaproteobacteria bacterium | reverse complement strand
CGCATCCGGCGGCATGCGCCGTGGTGAAGGGATAGCCGGCGAACTTCGCCACCGGGGCGAAGATGTCGTTGGCGAGGCGCGCATCGACACCTTCTTTCGTGGTGCCGGCAAGGAACGTGGCGCGCATCTTGGCCATCTCCTCGGGCTTCTTCTTCGCCATCGCGCGGCGCAGCAAGTCCGCCTCGCCCAGCGTGAACCCGGCGAGGAGTTGGGCCATCGTCATGACCTGTTCCTGGTAAAGCATGACCCCGTAGGTACTGGACAGTGCGCCCTCCAGCCGGGGGTGTGCATAGCGGACGGCCTGGCGACCGTGCTTGCGCTCCACGTAGTCGTCCACTGCCCCCGACTGCAGCGGCCCGGGGCGAAACAGCGCGACGAGGGCGATGATGTCATCGATTGAGTCGGGCTTGAGCCTCGCCACCAACTCCTTCATTCCCGCCGATTCGAGCTGGAACACCGCCGTGGTGCGGGCGGTCTTCATGAACTCGTAGGTGTCCGCGTCGTCGAGCGGCACGTTGTCGATGTCGAGCGCGTCCTCGCCGCGTTTCGCCCGCTCGGCGTTGATGGCGGTTACCGCCCAGTCGATGATCGTCAATGTCCGCAAGCCCAGGAAGTCGAACTTCACGAGGCCGGCTTCTTCCACGTCGTAGAGGTCGAATTGCGAGACCACCGTGCCACCGGAGTGATCCGCATAGAGGGGCACGAAGTCGGTCAGCGTGGTGGGCGAAATCACCACGCCCCCCGCATGCTTGCCGACGTTTCGGACCGTGCCTTCCAGCTTGTAGGCCATGTCCATGATTTCCTGCGCGTCCTCGTTGCGCGCGATGAAGTCGGCGAGTTCCTGCTCCTGATCGACCGCCTTCGACAGGGTCATGCCGACTTCTGCGGGAATCATCTTCGACAAACGGTCGGCGAGTCCGAACGGCTTGTCTTGAACTCGCGCCACGTCGCGGACCACGGCCCGCGCAGCCATGGTGCCGAACGTCGCGATCTGACTGACGGCGTCGTGCCCGTAGAGATCGGCCACATGGGCCAGTGCTTCCCCCCGCCGTTCCATGCAGACGTCGATATCGAAATCCGGCAGCGATACCCGCTCCGGATTCAACAAGCGCTCGAACAGGAGGTCGTACTCGAGCGGGTCAAGTTCGGTGATGCCGAGACAGAAAGCCACCAGGGATGCGGTTCCGGAACCCCGGCATCCCACCGGCACGGCATTGGCACGGGCCCAGGTCACGAACTCTTCGACAATCAGGAAATAGCCCGCGAAACCCATCTTGGTGATGATGTCGAGTTCGTAGTCCAGGCGATCCTCGTAGCGGCGTCGGTCGACTTCACCCGACGAGCCGGCAAGGGCATCGAGGTGCCGCTCGAGGCCCTCCCGGGCCCGCGTGGACAGCAGCCACTCCGAGGTCGTGTTCTTGTCGATCGGCGGCTCGGGCAAGCGGGGCTCGCCGAGCGCAAGCTCCAAGCTGCATCGCTTGGCGACTTCCACCGTGTTAGCCAGGGCTTCGGGGAGGTCCGCGAACAATTCGACCATCTCGGCCGGTGTGCGCAGGCACTGCTCGACCGTGTGGCGCCGTTCCCGGCGCGGGTCGTTCAAGACCCGGCCTTCCTGGATGCAAACCCGCGTCTCGTGCGCCTCGAAGTCGTCCGGTGCCAAGAAGCGGACGTCGTTGCAGGCCACGACGGGCACTTCCGCAACCGCCGCCAGACCTACCGCGTCGGCCACGAATCGGTCCTCTTCTTCCCGTCCCGTGCGCACGACTTCGAGGTAGACCCGGTCACCGAACGCCTGTTGCCAGTCGGAAAGACGCCGCCTGGCAGATGCGGCATCGGCGGCGCCCATCGGGACGCCAACGTCGCTCCCGGCCCCAAGCAGCACGATCAGTCCGTCGGCGGCGGCGAGTACTGCCTGACGGGCAACGCGACCGTGCGCCGCACCTTGGCCACTGCCCAGACCCGTGAAAGTCGACTTGGCGGCATCGGTGGCCGAAGCCGTATACGCGGTGGACACCAGGCTCAGCAGGTTGGCGTAGCCGGTTTTCGATGCAACGAGCAAACGGCATCGGCAAGCGGTGCCACCGTCGGCGTCCTCGTACTCGAGTTCCGCGCCCACGATCGGCTTCACGCCGGCTTCGCGACAGGCCTTGTAGAACTTCACCAGCCCGAACAGGTTTGCCCGGTCGGTCAAAGCGACCGCGGGCATGCCGAGGTCGGCAACGCGCGTTGCCAAATCCCCGACCTTGACCAGGCCGTCGGACAGCGAGTATTCGCTGTGCACGGCGAGATGGACGAATTCTCCCACCTCGACTTCGTCGCCGGTTTGGTAGCGCGGGCGCGGCGCGGCATCCACGTCGTCGCCATTCACAGAATCACTGCCCTCGGCCTGCTCCGCCTCGAGGGCTTCCTCAACCTCGCTCAATGTCCTGCTTTCCTCAACTGCTCAATGCAAGCCCGTCCCCTACGGCCTGTGGCCCGTGTCGGTAGGCGCCCACCCTAAAACAGTGTCGCCTGCATACCCGCATCACCGACCGGCGCAAAGGACCGCCGGTGCAGCGGCGTCGGTCCTAGCTTCTTGAGTGCCGCTAGATGCATGGCCGTTGCATAGCCCTTGTGACACTCGAATCCATAGCCCGGGAAGCGCGCGGCGGCTGCAACCATCTCCGCGTCTCTCGCGACTTTGGCGATGATGGACGCCGCGCTGATAGACGGCACCCTGGCATCGCCACCGATAACGGTCACCGTCGCGCAACCGCCGATTGACGGTGCCACGTTGCCGTCGATGTACGCCACCCGAACGTCTGGGGCGAGCGCATCGATTGCACGGCGCATCGCGACCAAAGTCGCCCGCAGGATGTTGATGCGGTCGATTTCGACTACCTCCGCGCGACCGAGGGCCCAAGCCGAGGCGCGGTCGCGGATCGCCGCCGCCAATTCCTCGCGGTGATCGGGCGTGAGTTCCTTGGAGTCCTTGAGGCCTTTGATCTTGCGGGCGGGGTCGAGGACCACCGCACCCGCCACCACCGGTCCGGCTAGCGGGCCGCGTCCGACTTCGTCGACGCCAGCGACATCGATACCGTTGGCGCATGCGTCTGGCTCGCCGAACAGATCCCGCATTGCCCCTCCGTGGACACTGACCACGATTGTAAAGGCAGGACTGATCGATGTCGCTTCCCACGCAGGAAAAAGTTGCTGAAATCCAGGCTAACGCCGCCGCTCCTCCAACTGGCGTAGGCGTGGCAGTGCTCGGCGGTCCTTCTCCCGATCCGCCGCCCCTTTCGAACGTATGACGTCGGCCAGGGATGCCACGAGCACGCGCGTGCCGGTCACGTCGATGGCCACTGCGTCCCGCCTC
This sequence comes from Gammaproteobacteria bacterium, assembly GCA_026706425.1. Taxonomy (GTDB): domain Bacteria; phylum Pseudomonadota; class Gammaproteobacteria; order Pseudomonadales; family Azotimanducaceae; genus VXYL01. The sequence goes on along the minus strand of JAPOYW010000112.1, from coordinate 252 downwards.
AGGTCATCGAATCCCTGTGTTCCCGCAGGCATGAACGCCACGTCGAGATCACCGGCGCTGGTCGTGAGATTGAGAACCGCGTCTGGCCCGAGGTTGCTTAGGAATTGCCTCGAACAGTCGAACGGCAACCCATCGGGAACTCCCTCGGTACGGATTCGCGCATTCAGACTGCGCAGTGCCCCGGCAAGCCGGTCGAGATTCGCTTCATCAAACGCGGGTGAAATGTCGATGTCCAGCGTCACGCCGACATCG
>JAPOYW010000260.1 GCA_026706425.1 Gammaproteobacteria bacterium | reverse complement strand
CACGTCCGGATCTGTGGGAGCCGGGGGCGGGCGACCGCCCTCGGCCACCCGGCCCGTCCCGGAACGCCCGTTACCGTCGCGGGCGACCGCGCGCCCTGCGGGCGATGAGCCAAGGACCCATCGAAGAGGCTTGGTGTCAGCTACTTCATCTTCAGAAGCGGATAGTCCGGCGTCCGCGGCGTCAACGTGCGATTCGTGCAGTCCGCCACCATGTCCACGGCCTCAAGCACCAACTGACCGATGAGGACTTCGCTCAGCGGCGGGCCGATCACGCACTGCGTCTGGGTGATGCGGTCGCCGATCCTCACGGTGACTGGACCGGCGACTAAGCGCTCCTCCTTTCGCTCGTCGGCATAGGAGACGATGACCGTCTGGCAGGTTTCCAAGCCCAGCCGCTCGACGAGATTCTGCGGCAGCATCAACATGACTGCCCCGGTGTCCACGACGCCCTCGATGCTTGCACGGCGGACACCGGATTCCTCGACCAAGCCGCTATTGGCATTGGCGCGGTCCACGGTGTTCTCCACCTCGCACTGGACGACGATCTCTCCCATGCGGCGTCTCCTTGAATGACCTCGACAACTGCGTAGCGACTGCTTCGGACGAACCGCCCGCGATCATCCGCGGACCACGCCACAAGCAGATTACGCGGAGGGGATCGTCATTGTGCGCCGAATCATCGCCTAAACCAAGAACACTTGGCCGCATAGTGCCGTATGGAGCCGTATGGGCCGGATGGCCATATGGGACAATGTTGGGGTGCTGGCTACGGACGACAAATGATGCTAGAGGACCTGATAGGGACCATCCAAACGCCGCGAGACCGAATAAGGGAGCACAGGTCCTATTTCGGGGAGGCCGCGCCCGAAGTGCGGACGCGGGTCTCCTTGATCGCCAACTGGCTATACGAAGAGGGGTTGCTCACGAAGGGTGAGATGCCATTCACGGTGGGAGGGACGTGGTTAGGCGTGAGCTTGGATGGACGGCGACCGGACGGAAAGGAGTTCGGCAGATCTTTGCCAGTGGGTCAGACGGGCATCAAGGTTGAAGGGCAACTCAGCGCCAAGAACACCGTTCGATTCGCGATTGAATTGCTGAAGCGATATGGCAAGGCCCCATCCGAGGTCCGCTTAAGGTTCGAGAGAACGTCGGCGGGGACCTGAGTTCGACGAAGTGTGGCCAACTGCTACGCGGGCAACATCCAGCTTCAACGCGTTCGAGGACGTAGAGTCGGCTCTCAGTCCTTCGGCAACCCGAGTATCCGCTCGGCGATGATGTTGCGCTGGATGTTGGGCGTTCCGCCACCGATCACGACGCCCGGCCAGCCCAGGGACGAACGCGCCCACCGTCCGCCGTCCACCGCTTCCTCGCTGCCCGGTAGCTGAACGCCTGCGAGGCCCGTCAACTCGACCGCGAAGTCGTCCATCTCGATCTCGAGACTGGCGCGGTGGAGCTTGTTGACGGACGTCTCGCTGGACAGCGGTTCGCCGCGCAACTGCTTGGTGAGGTAGCGCAGGCCGTTGTACTTCATGGCGGCGATCTTCGCCTCGAACTCGCCGATCCGGCGTCGCACGGCGGGGTCGTCCGCGGCGGGCTTGCCTTGCCGGGTGGTGGAACCGACAAGGTTCTTCAGCGCCTCCAGTTTCGCGAACATCTGCGTCACTTCGCCGATGCTGGAGCGTTCGTTGGCGAGCGCCGAGATCGTCACTGCCCAGCCCTTGCCTTCTTCGCCCAATCGGTTATCGACGGGAACCTGCACATCCGTGAAGAACACTTCGGCGAAGTTCCTGTCGCCGGCCATGTTCTCGATGGGCCGCACCTCGATGCCGGGGGAGTCCATCGGCACCAGGAGGCAGGTGATGCCGTCGTGCTTGCGCTCGACTTCGAACTCGGTCCGGGTCAGGAGGATGATCCAGTCGGCCCAGGGCGCACCCGTGGTCCAGATCTTCTGGCCGTTCACCACGTAGTGGTCGCCGACGCGTTCCGCCTTGGTCTGGATGGCCGCCAGGTCGCTGCCGTGGTTGGGCTCCGAGTAGCCCGTGCACCAGTTGACCTTGCTGTCCAGGATGTCCGGGATGAAGCGCTGCTTCTGCTCGTCGGTGCCGTACTGCATGATCCCGGGACCCACCCAGGCGAGGCCCATGGACGATGTGCCGAGTGGCGGCGCTCCCGCGAGCGCCATCTCCTCTTTGAGGATCGCCTGTTCGGTCAGGCTTCCGGAACCGCCGCCGTATTCCTCGGGCCAGGAGAAACCGACCCACCGCTTGTCGCGAACCTGCTTGAGCCACTCGCCCATGAAGTCACGCCCGCGCTCGGCCCTAGGCGGCAGGTTCTCGGCGAGGAATTCGCGGATCTCGGCACGGAACGCCTGTTCTTCCGGGGTGAAGTCGAAGTCCATCACAGGCCTCCCAGGCTGGCGGCGCGCTGATAGTGATAGTCGGCATCGCCGAACGCCGAGCGCACCCATTTCGAACGCTTGAGGTAGAGCTGGGCGTCGTACTCGGCGGTGAAACCGATGGCGCCGTGCAGGCCGACGCCGTCGATGCCGATCCGCGCGAAGGCGTCGGATGCATAGGCCTTGGCCAACGATGCCGCGCGGGGCAGTTCGTCCGGGGCGTCGTCGATCGCCCACGCCGCGTAGTACGTCAACGATTTGAACGATTCGATGTCGACGAACATGTCGGCGAGTCGGTGCTTGACGCCCTGGTACTTGCCGATGGGGTTGTCGAACTGGATGCGGTTCTTGGCGTACTCGGTGGTCAACTTGAGGACAGCCTCCGCAGCACCGATGGCCTCGAGAGCGATCGCCACCGCCCCGCAGTCGGTCAAGAGGGCGAGGTCGTCGGCGGAGATCGGAAACGCCGCCAGCGGTGCGACACCGTCGAGGGTCGCCGTTCCGAACGGCTTGGTCCGGTCGATGCCAGGATGCGCGGACAAACTGGCGTCGTTCGCGTCGACGATGACGAGGTGAAGGTCTTCGCCGGTTCGGGTTGCCAACAGAAGGTGGGTTGCGGCTGCGGCATCGCTGACGAACGGTTTCGTGCCGGTCAAGGTTGCACCGCCGGCGAGTCGTATACCTTCGGCATCGATCCAGTTGGGGTCGTCGTACAAGCCAACGCCGAACACCGCCTCGCCCTCCGCGATCCTAGGCAGCCATTCGCTCTTCATGTCGTCACTGGCAGAACGCCCGATGGCCATGGCGGCCAGTGCCAGGGACACGATCGGCAACGGGCTCAAGCCCCGGCCGCTCTCTTCGAGAACCACCGCCAGGTCGATCCACTTCAAACCGACTCCGCCGTAGGCTTCGGGGACGATCAGCGCGAGCCAGCCGAGATCCGCCGCCTGCTGCCACCGTTCACGTGGCAAGCCGCCGTTCTGAGTTCGCACGACGCTCAACGGGCAGGCGTCGGTCATGAAACGCAGAACCTGCTCCCTCAGCAGATCCTGTTCTTCAGAAAAGCCAAAGTCCACGTGTCTGAGAAAGTCTCACTGAAGTTTCGCGGAGCGAAACTTCCAACGCGCCCGAAGGGCGCGCCTGCTCTTCGGAGAAGCCGAAGTCCACGCTGGGGACTAGATACCGCGCATCGGGTTGATGGGAGGCCAGCTGTCCT
>JAPOYW010000358.1 GCA_026706425.1 Gammaproteobacteria bacterium | reverse complement strand
AGAGTGTGTTTTGCGGACCATCCGAGACAAGCTCAGACCGAGGTTCGTGATCTGTCTGGGGCTGAAGGGGAAACCGGAGGCGGTCAAGCTCCTGTCGCAGGCCCTCGATGGATTCGACGCGACGCGGCCACACGCCGAACACCCGCTGCAGTGCTACCGGCGAAGCCGCTATGTGTTCCAGGAGTGGGAATGCAAGGGTTTGCACGGCGACCGGATCAAGCTCGTGCTGTGGCCGCAGCACCCGAGCCGGTCGCCGTTCACGAACTTGGAGACCTGGCGCGATGCTTGCCGGGAGTTCGCGGATCGCCATCGCGGGGTTATACGACCGTAGCCGAGGATGGCGATGTCTGACCGGGCTGACGGGCGGTGCCACCGCCGTCACCGTGTCAACCCGCTTCCTCCGGGCGTTCCAGTCACATCGTCGATGCGTACCGGGATTCCGTCGCTGCTCGTCCACTCCTCCGGTAGGCAGCGGCCGTCGGCGATCTCCGCGAGGGCCTCGCCGATCGCCCGCGGCACCTTGATCTGCGCGCCTCCGCCGTCCAGATCGGGCGAGACCAGCCAGGCGTTCTCCACGGTCGGCGGCCATCGCACTTTCCGGAACACCTTCGCGTAGCCGGTGGTTCCGGCGAGCAAGCCGATTACGGTCGTCGCCTCGATCGACTCCGCGTACGCGCCCAGGCAGCGCGCCACCAGTCCTTCCGGCCACATCCGTTCGGCGAACTGCTGCGCGTACCAGCCGATGGGCTCCCTGCCCAGCACGAGGCCGTATCCGCCCGACACGATCACCACTTCTGCCCCGCCTCCTGCATGCGCTCCAGTGCGTCGGCTGCCACGTCGTAGAGCGTTCCCGCGTAGCGTTCGGCCGCCGGCATCGTCAGGGATTCGTCCAGCTGGCTCGACGACGCGTTCCGCTGCCTGGCTTGCAGCAGTTCCATCCCCAGTTCTTCCGGCAGCCCATCGACCACGGAGGTCCCTTCCGTGGCCTCGGTTCCGCCGCGCCGCTTGCGGCCCGAACACGGAATCGCGATCAACGTCCCCTCGAAATCTAGTTCAGGCACCTCGCCGGGTGCCGATGCCTCGCACCGTCCCGCGTCGTCGGCGTTCTCCTCGAACCCGGTCCTTTCGACGGCACTGTTCACCAGACGCCCCTCGGGGCCCCGTGTCCGGTCGATGAGCCCCTGCGCTGCCAGCGCCCTGCATATCTGGTTGACCTGCTGGTGCGGCTCGATGCCTGTGCGACGGCGGATCTCGGAGTCCGTCAGCGGGTGCTCCGACGCCCTAAGCAGTTCCAGAATCCGATCCCTGTTCGTCATGATTCTCTCTCTTGTTGCCGCCTTGTGTGCGTCCGGGTTCTTGACGGCGGCAGCGCCGAACCAGCGAGCCAGACGAACCCCAAGCTCCCTCAGCAGGCGTAGCATGCTGTCGTGTCCGCCGCTCGGTTCATTCTGACCGCAGCCATCACCCCGCATATTACATCGCGTGGCGGCATCGCCGCCCCGAGGGCGGAAGCGATAGTGTGGCGGACTACCGGATCGGCGACATCCAATTACCTCAGTCCGGCGGGGCGACGTTCAGGCGAGCTGCGGCCTGAATCTTCAACTCCATGGGCCCTGTTCGCCGGAATGCCGTGCCTCGCTGCTCAGTCGCTTGAGGAGGACACAGGACGCCTCGTCAGGTCCAGCGTCGTAGCATCGCGCGGCAGAGCGAGTTCGAAGCCCGGCCTCGAAGGTTCAAGGAATGTTATTGCATCGTAGTGGTCGTCCAAGGACACGAAAACACCGTTCGACTCGGCCCAGCGACGCATCCGTTGATTGGTGGCCTGGGCCCAGGACAGGATCTCCACCCGCCAGCCGCGGCTGTGCATGCGTTCCAGGGCGCTATGGAAGCCGGCACCCTCGACATAGCCTGCCCCGTCTCCCGTCAACAGAACGACGATGCCGGGATTCCCGTTGTAGTCCAAGGCGTCTTCCAGCATGCGCAGTTGAAGCACTCTATCCGGCACCTCCTGCTCGCCGCGATGCGGGGCACCCCGGTCGAAAACATAGGTATCGACGCCTTGGCTGTCCAAGAGGTTCCACAGTTGGCGCATCTCCGGCGGCACGGATCCGGCTGCGAGTGCCCTTTCGATGGGTCGCCCGGCGTGGGCAAGACGTAGCAGGTTCACGAAGTGGATTCGCACGCGGTGGCGCGCGCCGGGGCCCTCGTTGCGTTCCTCGGCGACGCGCTGGGCCTCATGGAAGATATTCGAGTTGTCCCAATAGATGAATACGCTTTCCATGCGGTTCCAACCAGATCGCGGCCCTTGATCCAAGAAGCAGTCTACGCTTTTCGACAGCTTACATGCGCTCCGGTGCACCGACCCGACTTGGCTGTGTGGCCTTACCCGCCAGTTCCTCCGAGAACAGCGACGGGAAGTGCGTCAGCGGTTCGCCTGGCCCGGCCAGCAATTGCTGCTGCCGCGGCGTCAGATCGATCGCTTCGGGTGCCGTGACCCGGGTCGCGCCCCAACTCATGCTCGACACGCAGTACTTGTAGAGCAGGGTACGGCGTTCGTGGTCGCCGTCCCAGCGGGCCGTGCCGTGGGTCAGCGCTTCGGTAAACAGGGTGAGGCTGCCGGCCGGGGCTTCGACGATCTTCACCCAGGGCGAGTCCTGGTGGGCTTCGTGGATGTGCTTCGGGATTCGGAAGTTGGCCTTGTGGCTGCCGGGGACGACGCAGAAACCGCCGATACCGGGCCCGGTATCGTTCAGGTTCCAACTGCCGGTGACGAATCCCGACGACATGCGGTTGTTGGGGAACGTGTAGAACTCGCCGGGCGGGGATACCGCGTGGGGCGAACTGGCCCCGTAGTCGGCGTGGAGCTTGCCTGCCGGCCATCCCGTGCGCATGCGGATGCCGTAGAGACGCTCCAGGCGGAAGCACTCGCCGAGGCGCATTCTCAGGATCGACATGATGAGCGGGTGATCCATGAGCCGGACGAACGGCTCGCCCCACTGCAGGAATCCCGGTCCGGTCTTTCGAATCGCGCCGGCAGCGCTGCCGAATCGCGGGAAGTGCTCGGGCGGCGGAGGAAGATCCTGGGCGTCGATCAGGGCATTCAGTTCGGCGACTTCGTCGGACGTGAGGGCGTTCTCGATGACCAGGTAGCCGTTCAGATCGAACAGGTACTGCTGTTCCTCGAAGTCGACGTTCATCGCATCCCCCAATCTCAACTAAGCGTCCCGGGCGACCTGGAACCCGGGTCGTTGGGACAGCCGATCGTAATATGCAAGCGTTGCCGGATAGTCGTTGGTGAGCAGGCCGAAGTTGGATGCCAACAGCAGCGAGTAGCCGGTCATGATGTCGGCAACAGTGAAGGTGTCGCCGACGAGATAGTCGGACTTCGAGACGACATCCTCGATCGCGGCGATGCAGATGCGAGCCCGGTCCCGGCAGTCCTCGATGACGAAATCCACCAGGCCGCCCTCCGGGGCAACGCGGTTGTGGTTGACGATTTCGCCCAGGGGGCGCGCGAAGGTCGCCTCGGCGAACCAGGACCATTGCCGGCACAAGGCGTTTTCGGTGGTTCCGGGTGGCGGAAGCAGTCGGCCCTCGCCGTATTGATCGAGCAGGTAGTCGCAGACCGCGCCGGATTCGAACATCGTGAAGCCGTCGACTGTCACAGCAGGTACCTTCCCCGTCGGGCTCTTGCTGCGCCATTCGGGGCTCGACTTGAATCGCGGCGAGAAGTCGATGACTTCGACCTCGTAGGGAACCCCAAGCTCCTCGCAGAGCCAGATTACCCGGACCCCGCGGGTGCCTTTGACGTGATAGATCGTGACCACGGTCGTCTCCTCAACCTGTGAAGAATGCCAGGACCGTCCAGCACAGGGCCGCGAGAACGGCGGCGACGCTGGCTTGCGGGATCTGCGTCTTGACGTGGTCCATCAGGTCGCAGCCGGTGCACATGGAACTCAACACCGTGGTATCGGAGATCGGCGAGCACTGGTCGCCGTAGACGCTGCCGTCCATGACGGCGGCGAAGCACAGCGTCATGAACAGTTCCGGGTGCGACAGCCCCTGCCCGTTCGCCACTGCCCAGGCGAGCGGCATGGCGAGGGGGAAGGCGACCGCGTACGTGCCCCAACTCGTGCCGGTGGAGAATGCGATCACCATCGTCATGACTTGGAACAGAACCGGGAGTATGAAGTACGGCAGGTTGTCGCCGAGTTGCTCGACCAGGAAGATGCCGCCGCCGGTCTTCTGGCTGATGCCGCCGATGGTGATGGCGAGCAGCAGGATCACCGAACCCAGCACCACGCCCTTGATGCCGTCGTGGTAGCCGGCGATGAGATCCTTGAGCGACATGCCCTTGGCCAGTGCGATGCCCGACGCGAGGATGAGCGCGCCGCCGAACGCCCAGTGGACGTTCGGCGAGCCGAACACGACGAAGGTCGTAATGGCGACACCGATCAAGGTGAACAACGGCAGGAAGAACTCCAGCACGTTCGGCCGGTAACCATCGGGCACATTGCTTCCCTGGAGTTCCTTGGCGCTCAAGGGTTCCGCCCCCGGCGCGTCCAATTCGCCGGTGGACCGGGCGCGTTCCATGGCTTCGCGCATCTGCCTGCCGAGGAAGGGCGGACGTTCGATGGAAAGCAGGAACGTGCCGAGCACGGCGAAGATCGCGTAGAAGCAGAACGGCACGCTTTGGAAGAAGAAACTGATCCGGTCGGATTCGGTGGCGAGGAAACTGACCCCGGCCACGAAGATGAAGGCCTGCACGTAGGCCGGCCAGGCGTTGAAGGCGAGCTGCGACGCGATCGGTGACGCGGTGGAGTCGACCACGTAGGACAACTCCTCGTGGCTGACCCGTTCTTTGTCTGCGAGGGGCTTGACCGTCGTTCCGACCAGCACGGTGCTGACCGTACCGCCTTGGAAGAAGATGATTCCGAGGAACCATGCCACGAGCTTGGCGGTGCGCGGGCCGCGGACCACGTGCCTGGTCATCAGTTCGGCGAAGGCTTGGGCGGCCCCGGTTCGCGACCAGACGCCCATGAGCCCGCCGAGCAACCACAGGTAGAGGATCAGGATCCCGGCTGCCTTGCCCGTGCCGAGGTGCGGGATCAGCACGTCGCCCGTGAGGTCGTATTGGCCGAGCACCAGGGCGCCGGCGATGATGCCGCCGAGCAGTGCGGTGATCGGTTCCCGGGTCACCCAGCAAAGCAGAACCGCGACGACGGCCGGCAGCAGGGACCACCAGCCCCAGTGGGGTTGGGCTAGTAGCTGAAAATAAGCGGGCTCGTCGCCGCTCTCGTCGACGACGAACTGTTCTTCGACGGGTGGCGGTTCGCCCGACTCGGCGATCCGGACGGGGTCGAGTGCCGCGTCCGCCATGGGAATGGCGTTGAAATGGACGCGGTCGCCCTCGAGGACGTAGAAGGTGCCCAGGGCATCGGTATGGGTGTCGAGCTGGATCTCCTCCACCGTCCAGGTCGGCGAAACGGTTACGCCGACTACCGCGGCGACGGCGAGGGCGACGACGAATAGGGCGAACGTGCGAAATCGGGCGAGAGTCATGCTGCAAGGCACCTTGCGCGTGCAAGCGAGTCATTATGCGGCGCTATTCGCGAGCAAGTCCATCGGGCGGGCGGCGTTGCCGGGCCTCCGGATCAGTGCGACTGTGGCTTGGCCCTCGCCAGTCGTGCCGAGATGCCGCTCAACTCGAGGAATCGGCCGGTGCGTGTTCCGGCAGCGCGTTGCGCCACTGCGGCGAGTTCCTGCACCGTGTCGACATCCAAACCCCAGGCCGTGTTGCGTACGACCCTTGGTTCAAGACCGGCTTGGCGGGCCGAGGCGATGTGCGGTTTGAAGCTCTTGCCGTCGAACAGGTACTCGAAGGCGTTGGGCGGCGATGACACCGCGGCGTTCGTGCCGATGTCATTCGCATCGGGTACGAGGGTCACTTGCTCGTGGCCATCGAGTACGGCAACGACATCCTCGGGCTGGATCAACGGTACGTCGCCGGGCACGAACAAGGTGCCTTCGGCCTGACGTTGATGCCGTGCGTAGGTGCCGGATTCAACGACGGCGCCGGAAAGGTCCGTGGCGGATTCCTCGAACACGTCGATTCCGAATTCCTGGGCCAGTTCGAAGGCTTGGGCGTCCCGGGATACGAGCAATGTCCCGCTCAATGCGCGGCACCGCGCCAGGGTATCCAGCACGTCGCGGATCATCGCGAGCACTAGGCTCTCCCGTTCGCGCTCGTCGAGAACGGATTCGAGCCGTCGCTTCGCCCCGGTCGCGCCTTTGAACGGGACCAGAGCCCAGATGCCGGTGGCGATGGTCACCGGATGAATTCCAGGATGGATCGCCCAAGTCGCAGGCGGTCGTCGAGGCTGGTCATCACCGTTTGGAGCGTGGCGGTCTCCACTCCAAGAGCCGCCACCTCGGCTGCTGCGCATGCGTCGACCTTGTCGATGACGAAATGGCTGACGAGGCCGGCGTAGTGTTCGGCCACCGCCACCGTGGTCGTGGGTACGCCCAGTTCCCGCATCATCTTCGCAGTGGGTCCCTTGATGGCTCGTCCCCCCACGATGGGCGACACCGCGACGATGGGCGCACCGGTCGCGAGAAGCGCCTCGCGCATCCCATTGACGGCAAGGATCGGGTCCACCGAGACGAAAGGATTCGATGGGCAGATCACAATGGCCGTGACCGACTCGAAGGGGATCGCGGGGTTGACGCTCGCCGTCACGGCCCCCGCGAACTCGAACCCGACGGCCTTTGGCGCGCAGCGGTCGCGCACGAAATAGTGCTGGAACGCCAGTGACCCGTCGCTCGTGAGCACCCGGGTGCGCACCGGATCGTCGGACATCGGCAGGATCGTGTGTTTGACACCCAGTCGGCCCGCGATCTCGTTGGTCGCAGCGGTCAGGCTCTTACCCGCATTTAGAAGCGTTCGGCGATGCAGGTGCAGGGCGAGGTCGGCATCGCCCAGCCGAAACCAGGTTTCGCCTCCGAACCGTTCCAGCGCGTCCATAAACCGCCAGGTCTCGTCCTTGCGGCCCCACCCGGCGATCGGGTTGGCGACTTCGGCCAAGGTATAGGTGAGAGTGTCCACGTCGGGCGAGATGTGCAGGCCCAGGTGCTCGAAGTCGTCGCCGGTGTTGACCACGAATACGACATCCTCGGGCGGCAGCACCTTGGCGAAGCCGAGGGCAAGCTTTGCCCCGCCTACGCCGCCGGTCAACGCCAGCAGGGTCATCGAAACAGGTCCTCTTCCAGCGGCCTGGGGATGGCGGCTGCCGACTGCTCGGACTCTTCCGCGGGGAATCCCCGGATCAATGCCGCCGGGGTTCGTTCCGTGGTCTCGCCCATGGCCAGCGTTGCCGCGCTCGCCAGGCTGTCGGCACGGTTGATCAAGGTTACCTTGAGCTCGCGCCCGTATAGGTCGTTGCCGCCACGTTTGTCGTCCAGCACCCCCACTCCCGCCGCGCCGATAGCTATGCCGACGGTTCCCAACCGCCAGGGACGGTTGGCACTGTCCGTGATCAAAACCCCGATGCGTTGTCCGGTGGCCTCCACCAGGGCCCGGCGAATTCGCCTGGCACTGCAGTCGGGGTCTCTTGGCAGCAGCAATGCGCTTGCACCCCCGTCGTGGTCCACGTTCGATTGGTCGACGCCGGCATGGGCACCCACCAGGCCAAGCCTGTGGCGGACGATGAGTACACCGGGCTTCTTGCGCACGACTTCCGTGGATTCGTCGAGAATGAGCTGTACAAGGCGGGGATCCTTGTCGGTTTCCGCTGCCAGCTGACGCGCCTGCTCGGAGGCTTCCACCGTCGCTAGGTCGACTTGACGGCCTTCGGCCTTGGACACGATCTTCTGCGCAACCGCCACGATGTCGCCGTCTTCTAGGTCGAGATGGCTTGCGGCGAGTCCCTCGAGCAACAGCGAAGCCAGATCGTCCCCCGGTTCGACCAGCTTGATGCCGCCGATGGGCGTGATGGCGATGGCACCGGGCATTGCGTAGCGGTCAATGGTCCGCTTGGCCGACGATCTTGATGCCGGAGTGGGATATCTCGTGGCGGCGGTTGATTTGAATCAGGATGCTGGTCAGCGCTTCGGCGGCGGCCGAGTTCTCGATGGGACCGGCGTGCCAAGCGCGCATGCCGGCTTCTTCGGCGAGTTCGATCACCTTTTCCCGCGCGGCGCGTTTGTTGCCGGCCACCAGCACGTCGCATTCGATGACCACTTCCTCTTGTAGCAGGTGTGCGGCGATGTTCTGGAACGCTGTCACAACCATGACCTCGTCGCCTAGGAAATCCTGGGCGCGCTTGCCGGCACTGCCGGCCTCGGGTAGTTGCACGGTGCCCACCCTGGGAGCAACGAGGGGTACCGTGACGTCGATGAGGATCTTGCCCGTGAGCCCGTCGCGCACCGTCCGAAGGGTCGACACCTGGTGTTCGGCGGGGACCGTCAGCACAACGATGTCTCCGGCTGCTGCCGCTTCCGGGTTCTCCATCGCGTCAGCAGGGGTTTCGGGACTGATCTTCTTGAGATTCGCGACGGCGTTGCGGGCCTTTTCGAGTGTGCGCGAACCGATGACGATGCGGTGGCCGGCCTTGGACCAGCGGATTGCCAGTCCGGTGCCCAAGTCGCCCGTTCCGCCCAGAATGGCGATGGTTTCCCTGCCTTGCGCCACGCCCGCTCCTTATCGCCGCCGTGCAAAGCGGCGCATTATCCGTCCACATGTGGACGGACGCCAGCAGTCGCCCGGACAAAGAGCCGTGTGCGATATCTCCGTCCTGCCGTGTAGGACAGAAATCGCGTGTGTCGTTTACAGGTGGGGCGCGTGTGTCGTTTACAGGTGGGGCGTTGTGTGCTACTTTATTAGCACATACGTTTCTGCGCGTGGTGCGAAGACCACGTCGAATCGAGGAGGGCGATATGCGTAGACGACGGCAACGATCCCAGGAGGACAGGGTGAACCTGACGCCGATGCTGGACGTGGTGTTCATCATGCTGATCTTCTTCATTGTCACGGCCACGTTCGTCAAGGAGGTCGGCCTGGATGTGAACCAGCCCGAGAAGGACCCTGTCAACGTGGATCCGGAAAAGCAGAGCATCGTGGTCCATGTCACCAGCACCGACCGCATCATCATCGCCGGCCGGGACGTGGACGTAAGATCGGTGCGTGCGAACATCGAACGCATGCACGCCGAGAACCCGGAGGCGCCGGTGGTCATTCGGCCGCATCCGGACTCGAGGACCGACACGATGGTGCGGATTTTGGACTCCGCCCGGCGAGCCGGCGTCGGCGACGTCTCCCTGGCTGCGAGCTGAACCGTCACGCGGCCGCGAGCGGGGATTCGCGGAACGGAACTGGCGACTGTTCGCGCGGTCTCTCAATGCATCGGGTCGTTTGCGCGGAAAGGGCTAGCGCGTCTCGCGAGTACCCGAGCGCGGCTCGTGGGTACACGAGCCGTCAAGGAGCAGATTCAAACACTTGTCCATATCTGTCCATATGCAACCTGAGTGTAAGCGTCAAGGGCGCTCAAGCCATCTAGCGGACGGCCATCGAGAACGGGAGGAAGCAATGGATGTTCGTTATTTCACGCACGAGAGCGAAATCAACGGCGCGTTCAAGGTCGGTATTCGGTTCCGGTTCTGATCTTCCTACTTGGGGCGGTTCGGGACGCCCAGTAGCCGGTCGGCGGCGGTTGTCTCGACTAGTCGTCCGCCAGCGCGCCCCAAAGAAACCGGAACGCCAACGCCCACATGTAGGCTCGCTGGGCGTTGTCCGCCGCGCCTGCGTGTCCGCCCTCGACGTTCTCGTAGTAGAGGACGTCGTGGCCCATGTCGCGCATCTTCGCAACCATCTTCCTGGCATGTCCCGGATGCACCCGGTCGTCGCGGGTTGACGTCGTGACCAGAAGCCTCGGGTAGTCGACATTCTCCGAGACGTTGTGGTAAGGCGAGAAGCCCTCGATGAATGCCCACTCGTCGGGGTCGTCGGGATTGCCGTATTCGGCCATCCAACTCGCCCCGGCCAGCAGTTCGTGGTAGCGGCGCATGTCGAACAGGGGTACCTGCGCGACGATGGCGCCGAACAGGTCGGGTCGCATGGTCAGCATGTTGCCCATCAGAAGTCCGCCGTTGCTGCCGCCCATGACGCCGAGTTGCTTCGAGGTGGTCACGCCGCGCCGGATCAGGTCCTCGGCGACGGCGATGAAGTCCTCGTAGGCGCGCGGGCGATCGGCCTTCAGGGCCGCCTGGTGCCAGTCGGGACCGAACTCGCCGCCGCCGCGGATATTCGCCACGACGTAGACGCCGCCGCGCTCCAGCCAGGCCGCACCGATCCCCGCCGAGTACCGGGGAACCTGCGGGATCCGGAAGCCCCCGTAGCCGTAGAGGAGCGTCGGTTGGGTGTCGGCGGCGTCGACACGGGAAACCTGGAAGTAGGGTATTCGGGTTCCGTCGGCGGACGTAGCCCAATGTTGGCGGATCGCCAGGCCGTCGACGTTGAACTTGCCAGGTGCGTTCTTCAGCACAACCGGGTCTTCGCCCACGGTGGCCAGGGAGAGCGCCGATGGCTTCAGGTAGTCGGTGGTTTCGAGGAAATACCGGTCGTCTCCGTCCGGGTCGACGGCACCAGCATCGATGGTTTGGAACCCGGTGCCGTCGACGCCTTTGAGCGGCGCGGCGGTCCACCTGTCTGGCCCGTGCGTCGCGACCTCGATGCGGTTGCGCACATTGTCGAGAATGTTGATGAGCACATGGTTGCGGGTCAGCGAGTAGCCGGCGAGCGCGGTCCCTTCCCCCGGTTCGAACAGGACGGCGAGATTCCGTTCGCCGGCGAGGAAGCGCTCCAGCTTGATGGCGAGCAGGCTGCCCGTCGCGTAGGCGCGTCCGGCGGTTTCCCAATCGCTGCGCGGGGTCACGTAGAGCCAGCCACGGTGCACCGCGTAGCCGGCATCGGAGGGAATGGCGAGCGGGAGGAGTTCGTCGCCGCGACGGATGTAGCGGTCGCTGTTGTAGAAGTCGCGTCCCCGGTAGACGAACTGCATCTCGAACCCCGGGGACAGTTCGGCGTACGCGCCCACCGAGACATCCGATGTCTCGCCTTCGAAGACCGTGATCGCGTCCTCAAGGGGTTGGCCGCGTTGCCAGAGTTTGACGATCCGCGCGTAGCCGGAGTCGGTCATGGACCCCGGGCCGAAGTCCGTCGCCACGAAGATCTCGTCGGGACCGGCCCAGGCGACGGTTTGCTTCGCCTCGGGCAGGAAGAAACCGCCGTCGACGAACGTCTTGGCGACGAGGTCGAACTCGCGCACGACGTCCGCGTCGGCCCCGCCACGGGACAGCCGCAGCAGGCACCGGTCGTAGGTCGGGACTAGGATCGATGCGCCGCCGTACACCCAGTTCTCGCCCTCCTCCTTGCCCAACGCGTCGATGTCGAGCACCACGTCCCAAGTAGGGTCGGGCTTCCTGTATTCGTCGAGCGTCGTGCGCCGCCAGAGCCCGCGCGGGTTCTCCTCGTCCTGCCACAGGTTGTAGTACCAGTCGCCGGCCTTGTAGACGTAGGGGATCCGATCGTCGGCGTCGAGGATTTCCTGCAGCCGTTGTTCGAGGGATTCGAACTCCGGGTCGTCGGCAAACGCGGCCCGGGTCGTTGCGTTTCGCTCCTGCGCCCAGGCAAGGGCGCCGTCGCCGCCGACATCCTCGAGCCAAAGATAGGGATCCTCGTCGGTCGAACAGCCCAACATCGCCACGGCCACCCCCATGCTCGTCAAGTGTTTGATCATCTGCTTCCTGGACGGTCGTCCGCTCCGTACGAGACGCCCGTCTTGGCAACATTCCGCAATTGACCTATGTTTTCACGCGGCTTCGCCGCGGATCAATGCCAGGTGCATCCGAACGCGCGTTGAACGCCAGGCAAACACATCAACGTCCAAAGGAAACCGATCCCATGACCGCTCCCGCGATGACCCACGAACAGAAACGCGACCTCTACCGCGACGGCTACATCATCCTCAGGAACGTGGTTGCCGACGAGCTTGTGGAGGCCGCACGTGCGCGGATCAAGCGGGCCCAAAGGGGCGAGAACCTCGGTCGGGACCAGGCGATGACCGACCTCGTCAACGCCTCGTCGATCACGCCGATCCTGCACGAGGCGATGGGCTACTTCGACCCGCCGGTCGCCTGCCAGGTGGGCGTGATCAAGCCGAGCAAGCCCGGTACGCGATTCAACAACCTTGGTTACAAGGACTGCGACATGCCGTACTACGGCGCCGGCATCCACATGGACGGCAACATCACCATCGCCGCGCCCCAGGAGGTTCAGGAGGGCACGCCGGAGGAGATCTATGCGCGGCACTTCGCATCCGGCCCCAAGGGCAACGTCGGCCGCAGCCCGGAAGTCATGGGCCACAACATGGTGCCGCTGTTCGAAGATCCGGACATGACCCTGGGACTTGGCAGCTTCACCGCCTTCGTGATCGTCCCCTTGAACGACCAGACCCGGGAAGGCTGCGGGCAAACCGCCGTGCTCCCGGGCGCCCACCACGCCATGCAAAGGTTCTTCCGCTGGCAACGCAGCGTCAACGATCGTCTCGGTCCCGAGGGGCCGGGTTGGCCGAGGCTCGACCACGAGGTGCCGAACCGCTGCGGCATGATCTACCTGCCGAAGCCCGTCCAGGAGCAGTTCATCGACGAGACCGCCGAGTCCACGCCGGATGGCCGTCGGTGGCCGCGCCCGACCCAGATCCTGATGTCCCCCGGGGATGCCTGCATCACGATGTACCACATCCCCCATTCGGGCACCCGCAACGAGCATGGCACCGAGTCCCGCAAGAACATCATCTTCCGCATCCGCAACAAGAAGAGACAACCCGACAAGGTGGTGAGCGGCGTCACGGACCACCCGGACCGCGGCCAGAGGGGCGAGTGGCTGGACTACGAAGAGGGCAACAACCCCTGGGAGCGCTCCAAGGACGCCATGTGCGACATGTGGGACGAGTGGGAGGGGATGCGCGGGGTCGTCGCCGAAGAGCAGGCCAAGGAACGGGCGGCAGCCTACAAGTGAGCCATACTGGTTAGATCGGATGAGCCTCAAACACACTTCGGCAAGCGCGCGACCATGGCTCGCTTTCGTGCTTGTTGCTGTTGCGTTGGCGTTGGTGGTTGCCTTAGTTGGTCGTAGCACTCCACGGGCATGGCAAATATCAGCGCCCCGTGCTCAAGGCGCAGATCCGAGTGTTCTCCGGGGCAAGCAGCGATCCGACCAGCCATGCCGCCAACCTACTCCCCGGCCTGGAATCCAACAACCGCGACCGACTCGGCACAACCGACCCGGCGGAGCCCCTTAAGCCCACGCCGGGCGTGACTTGACCATCACGCCGTGTCCAGCGGGTCGACATCGATGGACCAGCGCACGCCCCTTGCCCTGGGATCGGCCTGTTCGAGCCGGTCCAGTGCTAGGTGGAGGTCGCGGCGGCGCCGGGCGAGCAGCAGGAGCTGGCTCCGATAGCGGTCGGCACGACGCGCGATCGGGGCGGGCGCGGGTCCGAGCAGTTCAAGACCCTCCCCGGAGAGCGTTTCGGCGGCGCGTCGGAGCAGGTCCAGCGCGGCAGCCTCGGAGGGACACTCGGCGCGCACGATGGCCAACGCGACGAACGGCGGCATGAGGGCAGATTCGCGGCGCTGCCGCTCGCATCCGACGAAGCCCGGATACCCCGCCTCGATCAGAGCCCGCAGATTGGCGTTGCCGGGGTCGAAGGTTTGGATCCAGACCTCGCCCGGCCGCTCGCCCCGACCTGCCCGTCCGGCAACTTGGACGATAAGCTGCGCGGTGCGTTCCGGCGCCCGGAAATCCGGTGACAGGAACCCGCCATCCGCGTCGAGCACCGCCACCAGGGTGACGTTCGGAAGGTGATGGCCCTTGGCGAGCATCTGCGTTCCGACGAGTATTGCCGGCTTGCCCTCGGCGATGGCCGCGAGATCGGCCTCGAGTCGGCGCGCGCTTCGCGTCGTGTCGCGGTCTATACGGTAAAGGGGCACACCGGGGTGCCGGGCTCGTAGCGTTTCCTCCGTGCGTTGGGTACCGGTGCCGACCAGCACGAAGTCGCGCGCGCCGCACGACGGGCACTCGCGGGGAATCGGGCGACGACGGTCGCAGTGGTGGCAGCGCAGTTGCCGGGGCTGGCGGTGGTACGTGAGCTTGACGTCGCAGTGGTCGCATTCGGCTTGCCAGCCGCAGTCGGAACACAGCAGCACCGGCGCGTAGCCGCGGCGATTGATGAAGGCCAGCACCTGGTTGCCGTCGTCCAGGTGCGCCCCGATGGCTCGGTGCAGGTGCATGCCGATGCCACCGTCGAGTCGTTCCCCGCGGATGTCCGAAATGCGGTAGCCGGGCATCGAACGGCCAGCGACGCGTCGTGTGAGGCGCAGGCGACGATAGCGGTCCCGACGGGCGTTCTCGAGGGTCTCCATGCTCGGCGTTGCGCTGCCGAGCACCACCGGGATCGACAGCATCTGGCCGCGTTTGACGGCCACGTCCCGGGCCGAATAGCGCAATCCTTCCTGTTGCTTGAACGAGCCGTCGTGCTCTTCGTCGACCACGATCACGCCGAGGTCGGCGAACGGCGCAAGGACCGCCGACCGCGTGCCGATCAGCACCTTGTGCGACCCGTCGCGGCACTTCAGCCAGGTGTCGAAGCGCTGTGGATCGGTCATGCCGGAATGCAGCGTCGCCGTGGCACCGAATCGCTCGGCGAAGCGAGCGGTCGTCTGCGGCGTCAGTGCGATTTCCGGAACGAGGACAAGCGCTTGTTTGCCGGAGCGCAGCACCTCGGCGATCACGCGGAGATAGACCTCGGTCTTCCCGCTGCCGGTGACGCCTTCGAGCACGTACGTGGTCGCGCTTCCGAGGGAGCCGATGATCGCGGCGATGGCCGTCGCCTGCTCCCGCGTGGGTTCGACTTGGGAGCCCCTGGTCTCGTAGCGCGGCGCAACGGTTGTTCGCTCCACCAGTTCCTTGGCGAGGAGCGCCGCCAGCGACTGACGTTTGATGCCGAACGCGGCGAGTTCGGCGTCGGCGGTCGATCCGAGTTGACGCAGGCGGTCGAACGTGACGCGCTGGGTCGGTGCCCGCGCCAACGCCGTGTCGGCGTGCGAGGTGTCTGCGGCGAGTTGCCAGGCAACGACGCCGACGGGCTCGGCCTTGGCGCCCCGTCGGGCCTTGACTGGCATCACCGTCTTCAGGACATCCCCAATCGGGTGGTGGTAGTAGCCGGCGAGCCATCGGGCGAGTTCCACGAGGTCCGGGGGCAGCAGCGGTTCGTCGTCGATGACCTGTTCGATCATCTTCAATTGGTGGGGGGACGAATCCCGGACATCGAGAACGATGCCCACGACGCCACTGCGCCCCAGAGGCACCCGCACCCGGGTGCCGGGGGCGGGAACGCG
Organism: Gammaproteobacteria bacterium; assembly: GCA_026706425.1. GTDB lineage: Bacteria > Pseudomonadota > Gammaproteobacteria > Pseudomonadales > Azotimanducaceae > VXYL01. The sequence continues at coordinate 16,164 of JAPOYW010000358.1, read as the reverse complement.
CGCACCCTTGGCCAGCACGTAGTCAAACGTGCGCCGCAGCGGACGGGGCACCGCGACTTCGATGACTGCGGGTTGGCTGGGCATGGATGGTATGGGCGACGGGCTCGGATCCTCGATGGGTGGAGTTTAGTCCGCACGCACTATTGCGGTTTTTTGATCACTATGGTTAAAGTTGCGCATCAGTCTCTCGCAGGCCAGGGGAACATCCAATGTCGACCGTCAAACTCGCGCGTCGCGAGCGGGAAGCGATGGAGATCCTGTACCGGCAGGGCGCATGTACCGTCGCCGAGGTGCAAGACCACCTCGGTGGCTCGTATTCGGCTGCCCGCGCGGTGCTTTCGCGGCTTGCTCGGCGCGGCTTGGCTACGCATCGCTACGAAGGCCCGAGGTACGTCTACGAGCCCGCCCAGGACGTCTCGGTCGCCGCTGAATCCGCGTTGAAGGATCTCGTTGCCACGTTCTTCGGCGGCAGCAACACCGCCGTGATGACGGCGCTCCTCGGCATGTGCAAGGACACCGTCGACGACGAGGAACTCGATCGGCTGGGGAAACTGGTCGCTGCGGCACGCAAATCCCGGCGCAACGATGCTTGAGGTAGTTGCAGCGTTCCTCGTAAAGACCACCGTCATCCTGGGGGTGGCCAACGGGGCGTGCTCGATACGCGGTCTGTCGGCGGCGGAACGGCACACCGCCGCCTGCATTGGCGTATTCGGCGTGGCGATGATCGGCGCCTTCGCGTGGCTGCCCGGGTGGAGCATCGCCGTACCCGTCGGACTGGTTCCGGGCGATTGGGCGAATCCTGCCGTCGGCCAGCCAACAGTCGCGGCGGGCTCGGCTTCGGCAGGTGACGGGGGCACGCCGCCCGCGTCCGGAAGTGTCTGGACGTGGATACTCGCCATGTACTCCTGGCGTTGACGGTCGCGTTCCCGCTCGGCACCGCGGCGATTACGGCTACCCAACCTCCGAGGGTTCAACTCACGAGCATCGAGGCCGATGCTCTCGAACAACGACTAGCGCGGTATCCACACGACGTCGCGATACGCGTCAGGCTGGTGGGCCACTACGACGCGCGGCGGCATTCGGATCCATCGGCGCAAGTCGCCCGCGACCGTCACGCCCAATGGCTCATGGACAATGCCCCGCTGGGCGAGAGCGACTTGGCTTCGGTCTTGCGGCGTGGGGCAACGGCACCGGCCCGGGCCGACTTCGGCTGGCACGCCAGCATGGATTCGAGCGATCTCGCCATAACGGGTTGCTGCACCTGTCATGCCCAGGAGTCGCGTACGCCCGGGTTGCCCGTCCCGGGCACGGCATCGAGTTTGGCTTCGAGGGATCTCGATGGCTCGCCGACTCGTTCGCGGGACGGCGGCGAAGTTCGACAGGACGTGCCGAGGAGAGGTCCGGCTTGCTAAGACCCGGGAATTCGCCCGGCGAGGCGCAGGTTGGCCTGTTCCGCGCCGCCGCCGCGGTTGCGGCCGCGGAACTGCGCGTTGCGCGCCGGGTGGTGCGAACGTGGGTATTCGCCGCGTTGGCAATCGGCGTGGGACTCGCCGTCTACCACGTCTGGGCGGTGCAACACTCCTGGATGGGGCAGATCGCCCATCCGCGCTTCGCTCTGCCGGGATTCGGCCTTCTCACGCTGTGGGTTCTGCTCGCGGGCATCGTCTTCCTGGCCTTCTACTTGGGCGCAACCGGGTCGCGGAGTTCCTCGCCACGATGCGCGACCGGCACGGCGGCCGTACCTTCAGTCTCGACGACTTCATCGCCGGCTTGGCGGAAGTGGACCCGGCGATGGCGTCGACCATCGAACACTGCATGCGGGAGGACTCGTTCCCCGGGTTCCTGCTATCGGAAGCGCGGGTGTTCCGTCTGCCGGACGACGAGAACGGGACGCCCCGCTACCAGTCCACCATTCACGTGCGCAACGACGAACCCGTCCCGGGCGTTGCCGGATTCGGCATGCGGGGTCCGTCCAACCAAGGGTACGGAACGGTTCCGCGGTGGGGCCCGTTCGTCCATGTGCCTGCCCACACCACGCTCGAGTTCGGGATCGTGACCCAGACGATACCCACCGAGGTTCGCGTCGAGACCTACCTGTCGCAGAACGCACGGGTGATGCGGTTGCCCGCGCCGCGCGTGGACCCGGAACTGATCGTTGCCGAAGAACCTCTCATCGGCGTCCGACCGAGCGACTGGATGCCGCCGGATCTCGGCATCGTGGTGGACGATCTCGACCCGGGGTATTCCTACGTCGCGCCGCCGGAGAAGGCTTCCGGTTCGGGTCCGCACTGGAGGACGACGAAGCGATCATGCCCGAGTACTACTGGGGCGCCCGGGTTCCCGGGTGGCACCGCCAAGGGGATCCGCTGACGATGAGTTGGGGCAAGTACCGCCGCACGCTCACCCGCATTCTCGCGGGTACCGGCGACGGCAGCGCCACGTTCGCCGCGGAACTCCCGGACGAGGGCGTCTGGCGGCTCTACTACCACCTGCCCGGCGCATCCGCGAGCGAGGGACATGCATGGCGGGCGGGTGGCTGGAATCCGGGCGACGACTTCGGGACCTACCACCTCGAGATCGTGGCCGGCGACCTTCGCGTCCCGGTTGAGTACGACGCCCGGATGGCGGTACCCGGATGGAACGACATCGGCACCTTCGGGCTGCCGGCCGGCCTGGTGAGCGTCACGGTGTCCGACGCCACCGATGGCGAGGTGATAGTCGCGGATGCGGTTCGATGGCAGCCAGTGAACGACCCCGACCGCTAACGCACGTACGCGCCATTGCCGCGGCCGAGTTTCGTCTGGCCCGGCGGATGGTGCGAACGTGGGTGTTCGCGTTCATTGCCGTTGCCGGGGGGCTGTTCGCCTATCACCTCTGGTCGGGTCCGGCCACCTGGGGTGCCACTGCGGCACCCCGCTTTGCACTGCCGGGGTTCGGCATGCTGTCGCTATGGGTACTGCTGGTCGGCTTGGTGTTCCTCGCTTTCGACATCCGTGCCCGCGACGAGCGTGAACGCGTCGTCGAGGTACTCGACTCCCGCCCGGTCCCGAACATCGTGGTCCTCCTCGGGCGCTTGTGGCCGTGGTCGCTATCGCCTGGATTCCCCTCGTCGTCCTCGCGCTGCTCCTACAAACCAGTGGTGTGGTCGTCGAATACCAGAACTGGCCCGTTGGCGTGCCCGCGGAAACGGTCTCGCTGGCGACCTTCGTATTCGTCGACGCACCGCCGGCGCTCGTATTCTGGTGCGCCCTGGTGATGCTGTTGGCGGCGGCGTTGCGAAACCGCCTCGCGGTGTCCCTCATCGCCCTTTCGCTCATCGCGGTTGGGTTCTGGGCCCTCTTCAACACGCCCCTCTACCTGCTGCCCGTTGTTTCGGGGATCGCGAACCTCGGCCTGCCGGGTTCGGACATCCTGCCCCGCGGTCCTTCACTCGTGGACGTCGTGCAGCCCGTTTGCCTGCTCACTCTCGGGGCTGGACTGTTGACCTTGGCGGCGGCAGTGCTGCGCCGTCGCGACGCACGGTTCAGAACGCCGTACCTGGCTTGGGGCGCAGCCCTGCTGATGTTGGGCGGCGCGGGCATCGCGGGATTGGTTGTGCACGCGACGTCATCGCGCGCCGAACGTGCCGCCTGGGCGTCGGTCCATGCGGCATTGCAGACATCGGCTCGGCCCGATCTGGAGCGAGTCTCCGGGAACGTGCTCATCGACCCGGATCGCGAACTCGCGATCGCGGTCGACCTCGAATTCCACGCGCCGGACGCGGTGCCGTTGCCGGACTTTCTATTCAGCCTGAATCCGGCGATGCGCGTCGAGTCTGTGCGGATGGATGGCACGGGACTCGATTTCGAACACCGCAACGGGGTCCTCAGGGTTCGACCGGGCAACCCGCTGCCTCCCGGTGAGCGGGCCGAGGTGTCGATCCGGGCTCGCGGCGTTCCCGATCCGCGCTTCGGTTATCTCGACAGTGCCGCTTGGGCGTTGGACGAGACGCTGCGCGGCATGCCCATCGTGCTTCAGGGCGAGAAGGCATCGATCTTCGACCGACGCTACGTGGCTCTCACGCCGGCGGTCTGCTGGTTGCCGAAGTCGGGCGCGAACTTCGGCGTCGAGAATCCTGCCGTGCATCCGCCGGACTTCCACGACATCGACTTGATCGTAGAAATCCCGGACGGCTGGCAGGCGGCGGGACCCGGCCGCGAGGGCCGCGACGGTGTCCTTCGGTTTCGGCCCGGCGCGGCATTGGCCGAACTTGCGCTGATCGCCGCTCCCTTCGAGCGCCGGGCGCTCACACTCGACGATGTTGAACACGAACTGCTGATCCACCGCAAGCACCTTGCCAATGTCGAGTACTTCTCGGCGGAAGAGAAGCTTGAGACCACGGCGAACTACGTTAGATCGAACCTGCGTGCCATTCCGGGCCTCCACTACCCGCACCGGGTGATGAGCCTCGTCGAGGTGCCGGCCCAACTACGGCGTTATCGCGGGGGCCGGTTGTTGGACGCGGTCCAGGCGTGGCCCGGCGTGCAGATGTTGCCGGAGCACGGCCTGCCCACCCGGCGCATCGAGGCGCGGCCACGCTACGGATCGCCGCCGGACGACATGGTGCTGCGGCTGGATCCACAAAGGCAACCTCATCGCGTTGGCGGTGCAAGGACTCATGGGGCGTGAGAAGGTCGGCGAGTTCCTGGCCCTTATGCGCGAACGGCATGCGGGTAATCCATTCGATCTCGACGACTTCATCGTACCGGCGCACCCTGACGCGCATCCGGGCGGGTGCCGGCGAGGGCAGGGCGTCGTTCCGCGCCGAACTCCCGACGGCGGGTACCTGGCGCCTGTCCTACCACCTGCCGGGATCTTCGGCGAGCGAGGGCAACCGGTTCCAGGCGTTGCCGGGATGGCGACCCGGCGACCGCTTCGGGACGCTGAAGTTCGAGATCGTTGCCGGCGAACGCCGAACGCCCTTTCGCTTCGATGCGAGCATGGCGGCTTCGGGCTGGAACGATCTGGGTACCTTCGACCTTCCGGCCGGTTCGGTGACTGTCGTGGTTTCGGACGACACGACGGGCATCGTCGTGGCGGACGCGATCCGCTGGGTGCCCGTGTCGACCGATGCTGTGGAGACGGCAGGCGAGACCTCGACCGGTTCCTAGCGGCCGGTCCGCTGCATTTGCGGTGCTATGCTCGCTTCGAACTCGAACGAACGAGTTGCTGCCGATGTGCGTTGCCAGCCGCGAACCGAGGCGGAACATCGCTGGATCGCGTCTTTCGATTGCCCTGATCGCCGGCGCCGTGGTGGTGGTCGCGGCCGTGGCGGTCTGGCGGGCATCGGAACCCGGAGCGTCCTCCACGAACTTCGCGACCTCCGCGAGTGAGTCGACGGCAGTGCAAACCTCGCCATCCGCGGAAGCGACCTTGGCCGAGATCGCCGTAATCACCGACGACTTCTCGCGCAATGCCGCAACGTATCGCTTGGCGCGCGACGCAACGCGGGAGCAGGTCGAGGAATGGCTCGCCCAGGTGGAGACCTTGCCGTCGACTCCGCATCGCTACGATGTCGCCCGCGTGCTCTACATCCGGTTCACGATCATCGATCCCGAAGCAGCGCTGGACCATGCTCTCCGGGGCGCGACCAAACCGGCATGGCTCGAGGCGATCTTCCGAACCTGGGCGCAGCTTGATCTCGATGCAGCGACTGCGCGGGCATCCGTCCTGGGTTTCTCGGCGAAGGCGGCGGCATCCCGGGCCGTGCTCCAACTCGGTCTGCCGATGACCGAGTTGCGCTCGGTTGCCGAACAGTTGGACGAGCCGGAGTACGTGGACTTCTACCACCGTGTCGAAGCGATCGACGGGGTCGCCCCTCCCACGCCCGTGCAGCGTGTGCTCGCCGAAGTCGAGGCGCGTAATCGCGCCAGGACAGACGGCGAGTCGCATGCCGATGCCTGGAACCGGTCGATCGCGGTTGAGGATCTGCACGTTCGCTACCTATTGGCGGAACAGATTGCACTCGACTGGGCCGTGGAGGATCCGCATGCGGCATTGGCCGCGTTGGACCTTTTGCCGGTCGACGACAGGGTTGCGATCTCGGGCGAGCCATATGGCAGTTCCATGTCCGTGGGACCGCTCAGGATGCTGATCCGAGAGCGCATCATCTGGAGGTGGGCCGGTGAGGATCCCAATGCCACGCTTGCCTGGATACTGAACCGAGAGGATGGCGAGAGCGGCGGATTGGTTCAATTGCCGCTGAACGTGTTGGCCGGACGCGACCCGGACGGGGCGGTCGCGCTGCTTGCCGCCATACCGCAATCGCTTCGCTACGACGCAGCGAACGCCGTTCTTCGGATGCTGGCACGCCGTGATCTCGATCGGGCGCTCGGCCTTTTCGCAACCTTCGACATTGCGGATCAGTCGAGCCACGCGCAGACCCTTGGCCGGTATCTCATCGAGAACCGGTCGGCCGAGGAGGCGCTCGATTGGGCCGTGTCTCTTGATCGCCGCATTCGAGCCCGCAACGTATCGAGGATGATCACCGACATCCATGAGTCCGACCGCGCCGAAGCGATGCGGCTGCTCGGGTCCATCGCCAACCCGATGCTGCGAGTTGAAGCAGCGAAGGAATTGGTTTGGCGGGAAACGCGGCGGGATGCGCACGCAGCATTGACGTGGGCGCTGGACTTCGAGCCCGAGGCGGAGCGGTCCGGGTTGGTCGAGAGGGTGTTCGATACCTGGTCCGGTAAAGATCCCGAGACCGCTTGCCGCGCCCTCTTGGAGATGCGCGGCGGTCCTCTTCGAGACCAGGCAGCCGCAGCGATGATGTTCGACGTCGCGCGGCATGACAGTCGCCTGGCGGAACGCCTCTTCGACGCGATCGAGGCACCCGTCGAGCGGGCTGGGGCGGCCCAGACCCTGCATTGGCACTTCAGCAACACCGAGCCGAACCCCCGCAAGGCGGCGCGCTACCGCAAACACCTCCCTGCCGATGACGTTGGCACATCGTGACGGCACCGACCGAACCTCGGGCTCATGTAGTCGTACTCTTCGGCGTCGCGGTCGCGCTTGTGCCGTTCGTCGACTGCCTCGGCGACGAGAGAGGAAGGCCGGATGAGGCGACTGTCCGACTCGTCGAGAAGGAGACGCACCCCGGTAGCGAGACCAGCTTGGCCGACATCGCGGCGATCGCGGACGGTTTCGAGCGCAACGCGGCGCTCTATGAGTTCGTCGCCGACGCAGACCGCTGGCTCGTTGAGGAGTTGCTTGCGGAGGTCTCTGCTTTGCCCGCGACGGTTCACCGGGACGACCTCGCACGGATTCTCTACGTTCGATTCGCAGCGCTGGACCCGCGGGCGGCAACGAAGCACGCGTTGCGCACTTTGGCCAAACCGTACGTTCTAACGGCGGTGTTCCGAGCGTGGGCCCACGAGGATTTGGACGCGGCGGTGGATCGGGCGGCCGGTCTGCCCGCAGGCGCAAGACCCGATGCGGCACGGGCAATCCTGCAACTCGACCTGGCCACGGCCGACCGCGAGGCGATTGCCGCGCGCTTGGGAACACGCTTGGCGGTTGCCGAGATCAAGGAAGCGGTCGAGGGGAAGGATCCGCCGAGGGTTGGGGAACCGTATGACCAGGCGTTGGCGAGGATCGCTGCCATCGACCACGTGCCGACCCGTCGCGGGGAGACGATCGATGTGGTCTCGGCCTGGGCTGCGACAGACCCCGCCGGGGCCATGAACAGTGTCTTCGATTCGAATGTGGATGCCGGGCTCAAGGACCACGCGCTGTTCCTAATCATGAACCACTGGGCGTCCGCCGACCCGCATGCGGCGGTCGATTGGGTTTTGTCCCGGGATCCGGCCAAGGTTGCAGACTTGGCCTTCACCGCCTTCAGCGAGCTTGCCGAGATCGACCTGGCGGCAGCCCAGGCGCTGGTCTCGTCACTTCCGGCGGACCCCTCGAAGCGGCAGGCCCGTATGAGCGTCTTTGTCGCGATCGTCAATCAGGGCGATTTGGACCGCTCGCTCACCGCGTTTGCAGCACTCGATCCGAGCGACCAGGTATGGGTGGTCGGCGACCTCGGACAACAGATGGCGCGCGCAGCTCCACGGCGGGCGTTCGAGTGGCTGGCTGGCCTTGACAAGCAAGTTCGGAAAGAGACCCTGAACTGGACGCTGACGCCGATCTACGAGAAGGATCCGGAGCTGGTACTTGAACTCATTCAGCACGTCGCCGATGTCGAGTTTCGCGTCGAAGCGGCGCGCTCCGTGGCTTGGCACCACATGGCCCGTAACACGCCCGACGAGGTCGCGACCTTGCGCTGGGCCGAGTCACTGGGCAGCGAACAGGAATTTGCGCCTGTCTTGGCGGAGCTGTTCCGCGGCTGGATGCACCGAAGCGCGGCAGAAGCGACCGCCGCGCTGTTGCGGTATCCCCGAGGTCCCGCTCGCGACCATGCCCTCAGGCGGCTTGTCCATGAGCGGCTGTCGGCTTTCGACACGGTCACTGCGGAGCGCTTCTTCGAGGCCATCGACTCGCCCGAGGAACGCCGTTTGGCCGCGCAGCGACTCCGCCGGTACTACACGGAGGTCGACCCGAACGAGCGCAAGGCGATGGCCTTCGAAGAACCGCCCATCGACGACGGTGGCTGAGCGATGGTTGTTTGGTTGTTGTATTCCCCCGCCGCGGCGAATAGACTGCGCGCGCTCTCGAACGGGACCGACACGGCAACGCGATGAAGCCCGACATACACCCGGCATACGGCGAAATCACGGCGACGTGCAGTTGCGGCAACGTGATAAAGACGCGTTCGACCTTGAACCGGGACATCCACCTCGAGGTCTGCTCGGCCTGCCACCCGTTCTACACCGGCAAGCAGAAGATCGTCGACACCGGCGGGCGCGTGGAACGGTTCCGGCGCAGGTTCGGCGACGGGTCCTTGACCGCGAACTGACCGCCTGCCTGGCCGGATCCGGCCAGATCCGAGACGCCCTATCACGACCGGCGGTCCCGAACTTGTGGCCGTTGGCGTGATCAAATCAGTGGTAATCTCCGCCTAAGGCGGCGGTCGGACCTGCCGTGCGAGCGGCGGCCCGTTGGGAACGACGGGACCCGCCCGTCGCCTCGGGGCGTTTGGGCAAACGCGGCGCCGGAAGGGCGCGGGTGGCGAAGGAACGAGGAGAGCCCCCATGAAACGAGTCCGCAACCCGTTGAATTCGCTCCTGTCCGTGGCTGGCGCGACCGCGGTTGCCCTCGCCGCGTTTGGCGCGCTCGCCAGTCCCGGCTCGAAGATGGTCAAGGAACTGGAGGAGAACGGCGGCCTCTACGACGACGAACGCTGGCAGCGTTACGTCACGGAAATCGGCGAGCGACTGCTGGCGCATAGCCCGGACCGGGGCAGGAAATACCACTTCTACGTGCTCGACGGCGCCATCCTCAACGCCATGGCGATGCCGGAGAGCCACATCTTCGTTTCCCGGGGATTGATTGCGTACGTCCGTTCGGAAGACGAGTTGGCATCGGTAATCGGCCACGAAATCGCCCACATCACCGCGCGACACATCCGCAAGCGGCGGCTCACCGACTTGTTCGGCAAATCCGTCGGTATCGTGTCGGCCATAGCCACGGGCCGTGGTGAATTGAACCAGTTGTCCCATAGTCTGACGTCGGTCGTGAGATCCGGCTACGGTCGCGAAATGGAACTGGAGGCCGACCGCCTCGGTGCCGAGTACATGGCCAAGGCCGGCTACAATCCGGCGGCGGTAATGGACATGCTGCATGTCCTCATGGATCAGCATCTCTTTGATCGTCAAGTCGCGGGCAGGTCGACGGGCTACCACGGCCTGTTCGCCTCGCATCCCAAGCAGGACAAGCGCCTGCACGATGCCGTGACCTATTCGCGACAGTTCCTGCCCGATGAACTGGTCGAGCCCGTCGGCGATTTCTGGAGTCTCATGAACGGTCTGGTCTACGGAGACGAGGCGGCGCGGGGCCTGGTTCGGGACAGCACCTACTACCACAGCGCGCTACGCGTGGTGATCGAGTTCCCCGACAAATGGCAGGTGGGGTACTCGTCCTCCCGGGTCAGCGGCGTCGCGCCGGGCGGCGCCGGCGTCGCCACGATCAGCGTCATGCGCCACCAACCCGTCAAGCGCAAGTCGCCGGCCAAGTATGTCGCCGACGTCCTGAAACGGGACGACGTCACCAGTGGCGCCGAAGTGAATATAAACGGCAACGAAGCCTATATCGGCGAGGTGGACACCAGTGCCTCGAACCTGGAGTTGGGTCTCATCGGCGTGCTCTATCACCGCGACGACGTCTTCTTCTTCAAGGGCGAGTGCGGGCCGAAAGGCGACCCGGCGACATTCCGGCAGGAGTTTCGCGCGACGATGGAGGCGCTGCGCCCGATGACCCAGGACGACTTGAAGATCGCCAACAGCCAGCGCATCGAGGTCATCGTCGCGAAGCCGGGGCAGACCTACGCCCAGCTGGCACACAACTCCCCGATCAGCAGATTCCCGGAGGAGACGCTGCGTCTCCTGAACGGAGACCACCCCAACGGCGAACCGCGGGCTGGGGACTTCATCAAGGTCGTCAGGTAGTCGACTGCGCCCAATTCACGGCCATTGGCCGTTCCGCCTGGGCGAACGCGTCAAGCTGCGGGTAGTAGACATCGAAGTCGTCCGCGAGCGCCGCTAGCGAGTCGTCGAGCACCTCGGCAAGCCCACCTCCGAGATGCCGGAGTTCGAGCCGGCCCAGGACATGTTCCATGGCGCGGCGGATGACAGCCGCCTCGGTATAGCGTGCCAAGAGATCGGTCTCGATCATCCGCCGCACGAACTCGCTTCCCCGGGCGGGAACCCAGTCGCGGTAGCGTCCCAACGCGGCGTAGACCCGGGCCGTGAAGTTCCGTAGGTCATCGACGCCGTGGCGATGCCAGGACAGGGCGAGGCAGTGGTCCGCCACGATGTCGAGCAGCACCGGTGCCACCCGGCGCAGCGGCGGCGGAAACCGGCGGGCACTCTCCTTCATGGCCGGAAGCCGGTTCGAGAACGAGTCGATGCGCCGATGCAGCCGAACGCCCGCGCGCAGTTCCACGGGCAGGGATTCGGGGATGTTGCCCTTGACGAAGTCGCCGAGAATGCCGCCGGCCAGGAAGCCGTCGCCCGGATGGGCGAGCACGCAGTGGGCAAGGAAATTCAACGCGTCACCGGACGCGGAATGTCCAGTTCAAGGAACCGCTTGAGATACGCCTCGAAGGTTTCCCGGTCGCTGGCCTCCATCCGAGCCTGGGCTGCCAGGGATTCTTCGCTCATCGCGGTGAGTTCCTTGTGCCGTTCGGGACTCAAGGGGCGTTCCTCGAAGTGGCCCCGGTGCGCCGCGGATTGGTTCATGGCGAAGCGGAAGAACGGGACGCGTTGCTGCCGCAGGGCGTTCAACACCCGCGCCGATGGCGTCAACTCGGGTTCGTCGACCTTGCGTCGTTGCAGTTCGACCGCCTCGACATGGTTCGCAACACCGGTTGCGGCGTCGACTTCGTGGGCGACCCGAACGCACTGGTCCAGCAATCGCCCGGCCCAGGCGACCAGGGGAACGCCGACGCCGCCGTCGGTCAGTTCGAGTCCGGGTTCTCTACCTCGTTCGACCACGACGAGCTGGTTGTTCACCATGCTCTCGGATTCGGCACGGCTGTCCGGGGGGCTGTCCACGAGTAGGCAAAAGAGCAGGAAGACGTCCAGGAATCGGCAGATGTCGGCGTCGATGCCGAGGCTCAGGAAAGGATTTAGGTCGAGGCACCGGACCTCGACGTACTCCACCCCGCGCCCGTAGAGCGCCTCGAGTGGCCGCTCGCCAGACCGCGTCCGTCGCTTCGGCCGGATGGCCCCGTAGAACTCGTTCTCGATTTGCAGCAGCGTCGTCGAGAGCTGTCGGTAGCCTCCGCCCACCTCGACGCCGACGGCCTCGTAGGGCGGGTAGGGTTCCGTCAGCGCGCCGAACATCGTGCCGGCGTACTCGGCGAGGCTGTTGTAGGAGATGTGCAGGGACGACTGCGCATCGCTTTGGTAACCGAGGCGCCCCATCCTGAGCGAGGTGGCGTGGGGGAGGTAGAGCGAGCCTTCGTCGAACTGGGCCAGGCCCGAGTCGGCGTTGCGGATGAACGACTTGCACACTGCCGGCGAGGCACCGAAGAGATAGACCAGAAGCCAGGAGTAGCGCCGGAAGTTGCGGATCATCCCGAAGTAGGCGCGGGTCACGAAGTCGCGGTCCGGTGCTTGGTGCCGGCTCGCGGCGATGGCGGGCCATAGCGTCTCGGGCACCGAGAAGTTGTAGTGGATGCCGCTGATCGTCTGCATCAGGCGGCCGTAGCGATGGCTCAGGCCGTTGCGGTAGACCGTCTGCGACTTGCCGGCGTTGGACGTTCCGAACTGGGCGATGGGGATGTTGTCGTCGCGACCGATCATGCACGGCATGCTGGTCGCCCAAAGCAACTCGTCGCCCACGTTGGAGTAGACGAAGCGGTGCACGTCGGCCAGCTCGTCGAGGGCCGCCTCGGCGCTGGGATGCACGCCGGTGATAAGTTCCAGCTGGGCTTCGCTGAAGTCCATGGTGATGTGCGGATGCGTCAGGGCCGATCCCAGTTCGACGGGATGCCGGCTTCTGGCCAGGATGCCAGCGGGCGTCACCCTGAGGCTTTCCTTTTCGATGCCGCGCCGCAGTGCGCCGAGTTCGGCGCGACCGCGGATCGCCGCCAGCGACGATTCCGTGAGTTCAGGCATGATACTGCTAGGTCGCGCGCGGTCCTGCGGCGATGATGCCGGGGTCGACATCGAACTGGGCGAAGTTGGCGGCGAACTTGGCTGTCAATGCGGCTTGGGCGTGATCGTAGGCGTTGGGATCGCTCCAGGTATTGCGCGGATCGAGCAGGGCCGGGTCGACGCCCGGTGCGTTGAGCGGGACGTCGAGGTTCAGGCTCCGGATATGGCGTCTCGGCGCACCCTTGAGGCTGCCGGACTGGATGGCACGGACGATGCTGCGGGTGGTGCGGATGTCGAATCGGCTGCCGACCCCGTAGCCGCCGCCGGTCCAGCCGGTATTCACCAGGTACACCTCCGAGGCGAAACTCTCGACGCGCTTCATGAGGAGGTCTGCATAGACCCGCGCCGGCCGGGGAAAGAACGCCGCCCCGAAGCACGTCGAAAAAGTCGCCGAATACGCCTCGGCGGAACCCGCCACCGTGGAGCCGACGGTTGCCGTGTAGCCGGAAAGGAAGTGGTAGGCGGCGGCCTCCTTGGACAGCATCGAAACAGGAGGCAGGACGCCGCTGAGGTCGCAGGTCAGGAAGACCACGGCGTTGGGTTCGCCGCCTTGGTTGTCGGGCACCTTGGCGGCGATGTTCGCCCGGGGATAGCACGCCCGGGTGTTCTCGGTGAGCGACGAATCCGTGTAGTCGGGTTCTCGGGTCGCGGGGTCCAGAACGACGTTTTCGATGATGGCACCGAACCGAATGGCGTCGTAGATGACGGGCTCCTGGTCGCGCGAGAGATCGATGCACTTGGCGTAGCAGCCGCCTTCGAGGTTGAACACGACGCCTTCGCCCCAGCCGTGTTCGTCGTCGCCGATCAGCAACCGGTCAGGGTCCGCGGACAGGGTGGTTTTGCCCGTCCCGGAGAGCCCGAAGAACAGCGTCACGTCGCCGGCCGAGCCCGCGTTGGCGGCGCAGTGCATGGGCAGCACGTCGCGTTCCGGGAGCAGGAAGTTCTGCACGCCGAACATCGCCTTCTTCATTTCCCCGGCGTAGCGGAGTCCGGCAAGCAGCACCCGGCGCCCGGCGAAGTCGATCATCACCGTGGCATCGGATGCGGTCCCGTCGCGCTTGGGGTCGCAGATGAGCTCCGGCGCGCTCACAACTTCCCAGGTCGCCTTGCCCGCGGGATTGAAGACCTCCGGCGTGATGAACAAGGCCTTGGCGAATAGCGCGTGCCAGGCGTACTCGGTGGTGACGGTGACCGGCAGGTAGTGCACGGAACCCGCACCGACGTGTACCGCCGACACGAACGTGTCCCGTTCGTCGAGGTGGCCTTGAACGCGACGCCAGAGTGCGTCGAACACACGTGCCTCGACGGGCAGGTTGATGGGACCCCAGTCGATCAGATCTTCGCTGCCCGGTTCGGAGACGATGAAGCGGTCCTTGGGCGAACGGCCGGTGCGTTCACCGGTCTCGACCGCTAGCGCACCGTTCGCCGCGAGGCGACCCTCGCCGCGCAGGACGGCTAGTTCCGCGAGCGCGGTGTTGGACAGTTCGTAGTAGCTGCGGGAGTCCCGCGAGGTGTCGAAATTGAGCGCCATGGCCGTCGCCCGGTTGGATCGGGGGATTCTACACCACCGGTCTCGCGACTGCGCCGATCCACGCGACTTCGGATGGTCGGCAGATGATTGTGTCAATAAGCCGCAGCGCGCATGAAGCGTACATTCTGTTGCAGATACGCTTTCGGGTTGGGATGCTCGGCCCAGATCTTGCGCCACTCGACAGAGCCCATCACCTTGCCGAACCTCGCGTCGCGATCAGCCTTGCTTGCCCAGCGGATAATCCAGCAAACGTTGGCCTGGCCGTTTTCCGAGACGTCGGGTGCGGAGCCTCTCACTTCAGCTTCGATGCCGCAGTCCAGCCAGAAGTCGATGACATCGAGGTTCGCTCGCAGCCACGGCGCCGCTAGGGTGTCGGCCCACGCTCTATACGCATCGAACCACTCGGGTTCAATGGTGTAGTCACGAATCTCGACGATAGCTTCAGACATAGTGCACCTGTTGTTGGAACTGACGTTAGGTCGCCGACACCTTAGACCATGAGGTCGGCTTTTTGGACAGCCGCGTGGCCCGGAGACGGAGGATGTCAACCGCCCGTCTTCAACTCCCGCAACGCCCGCCGCTGCTTCTTGTTGGGTCGCGACTTGGGCACGGTGAGCCCGGCGGCCCGCATGCGCCGTTCCGACCGCAACCTCTCGCGGGTGTCGATGGATTCGGGCGTTTCCTCGTAGAGGGTCGCTGCGACGGTTGCGCTGCCCCGGCGCTCGGCGATATCGACGACCGTTACCGTTTGTTCGACCTCGCCGCGTGTCACGGTGAGCCGGTCACCTGGCACGACCTCCTTTGCAGGCTTCGTACGGGCACCGTTGAGATGCACCTTGCCGCCGTCCACGGCGGTCTTGGCGAGGCTTCGGGTCTTGTAGAAGCGGGCGGCCCAGAGCCACTTGTCGAGGCGAACATGGCGGACGTCATCGGTCTCGGTCGACATGCCCCTATACTAACCGCGTGGACGGTGCGCTAATCGAAATCGTCGAGGCTGCGGGCAGTGCCATCCTTGAAGTCTATGGCAGTGCCTTCGAAGTCGAGACCAAGGCCGACGACTCGCCGCTGACCGAGGCGGACCGCCACGCACACCGCGTCATCGTCGATGGCCTGCAAACCCTCACGCCCGATGTCCCGATCGTCTCGGAGGAGTCCGAGCCGCCGCCATACGACGAACGACGGCGTTGGCGGCGCTACTGGCTGGTGGATCCGCTCGATGGCACCAAGGAGTTCGTCGACCGCAACGGGGAGTTCACCGTCAATATCGCGCTGATCGACCGTGCGGAGCCGGTTCTCGGCGTCGTTGGAGTTCCGGCACAAGGCAAGATCTATCTTGGTGATCGCGCCCGTCGCGAGGCGTGGCGGCACGACGAACTCGGTAGGGCGCCGTTGCACACGCGGGCCATGCGGGGCGACGGCGTTGCGGTAGTTGCCAGCCGCCGCCACGGCACGGTACGCCTCGATCGGTATCTACGAGCGCTTGAGGGCAACTTCTCACGCGTCGAGCGCGTCCATCTTGGCAGTTCGTTGAAGCTGTGCGTGCTGGCGGAAGGCGCCGCCGACCTCTATCCCCGGCTCGGACCGACATCGGAGTGGGACATCGCGGCGGCCCATGCGGTGTTGGCGGCGGCGGGCGGTGCCGTCACGCAGTTGGACGGCACGCCGATGCGCTACAACAAGGAGTCATTCCTGAATCCTGACTTCCTGGCGGTCGCAGACCCTACGTACGCCTGGAACGATTCCTTGCCCCCGGTACCGTGAGAGCCCCATACTCGCCCGCTTTTGCGATTGGAGGAAGCGACATGGCGGATAGCCCGGGAAGGCGCCCGC